>JANXMO010000668.1 GCA_025354615.1 Burkholderiales bacterium
TCGGCTGGACCAGATCAGCGAGGGTCTCAACCGCCCGTTCCGTGACCGGCCCAACCGACAGGCGGACGCGGCGCCGTCGTGGGTGGCATTGGCCCGTCCGGCAGTCTGGGGGTCGGCTGCACTGGTGCTGGCGGCGTTGGCGCTGTACCTCGTGCCCGGCGGCTGGCTGACACAGCAAGGCGACTCAGCCCGTCGCTGGTTGGCGGCTCGCGCGTCAGCGGTGCCCGAGGCGGCGGGTTCCGGCGTCGCTGCCACGCCATCGCAGGTTGTCGAGGTGCTTTCAACGGCGGCGCCTGTTGAGGCGGAATTGGCGCCAACCGCTGCTGGCACGGCTGCCTTGCCGGCAGCAGAGGCCGCGTCGACGGCGCAACCCGCTCCCATGGCACTGTCGACCGCGCCGCTGGCTTCCTATGTTCCCGACGCGCCCGCCGTTCCGACCCCGACCACGCTTCCCGCCGCAGTCGTGGCGCCGGCAGTCGAGGGCACGCCACCGTCCGCCGCCGCTGACGGCACCTTGCAGCTGCGTGCCAATGCGGTGTCCTGGGTCGAAGTGGTCGATGCGCGTTCGCGGGTGCTGTTGTCGCGCCGGCTCCAGGAAGGCGAAACCATCGCACTGGACGGCGCTTTGCCGCTGCGTTTGAAGGTTGGTAACGCGCTGGGCACCGAAGCCGTTTTCCGCGGCCGCGTGCTGGATTTGGCCAGCAACGCCCGCGACAACGTAGCCCGGCTCGAATTGAAATAAAGCGCTGAGCAAACCGATGACGATGACGCCGCCTCTGCCGCTGGCCTTTGAAGCCGATGATGATTTCATCGAGCCGGCCCGCCCCGCAGCGCGCCGCACCCGCCAGGCCACGGTGCGCTGGGGCGCGCGGGTGGTGACCGTCGGCGGTGATGCGCCGGTGCGGCTGCAGTCGATGACCAATACCGACACGGTCGATGCTGTCGGTACCGCCATCCAGGTCAAGGCGCTGGCCCAGGCCGGCTCCGAGCTGGTGCGCATCACCGTCAATACGCCCGAGGCGGCGGCCGCCGTGCCGTACCTGCGCGAGCAGCTTGACCGCATGGGCATCGACGTGCCGCTGATCGGCGACTTTCACTACAACGGCCACCGCCTGTTGGCCGACCACCCGGCGTGCGCCGAGGCGCTGTCCAAATACCGTATCAACCCGGGCAACGTGGGCAAGGGTGACAAGCACGACCGGCAGTTCGCGCAGATGATCGAAATCGCCGCCCGGCATGACAAGCCGGTGCGCATCGGCGTCAACTGGGGCAGCCTGGATGCCGAGCTCCTGGCGCAGATGATGGACGACAACGCCCGCCGCGCCGAGCCGCAGCCGCCGCAACAGGTGATGTACCGCGCGCTGATTGCATCAGCCCTCGGTTCAGCCCGGCGGGCCGAGGACATTGGCCTGCGCGGTGAGCAAATCATCCTGAGCTGCAAGATGTCGGGCGTGCAAGACCTGGTCAGCGTCTACCGCGCGTTGGCGCGCCGCTGCGACTATGCCTTGCATCTCGGGCTGACCGAAGCTGGCATGGCGACCAAGGGAACGGTCGCTTCCACCGCCGCGCTGGCCCTGTTGCTGCAGGAAGGCATTGGCGACACCATCCGCGTTTCGCTGACGCCGCAGCCGGGCGAGCCGCGCACGCAAGAGGTGGTGATTGCCGCGGAAATTCTGCAGTCGTTGGGCCTGCGCGCATTCAACCCCAGCGTAACGGCCTGCCCCGGCTGCGGCCGCACCACCAGCACGACTTTTCAAGAACTGGCGCAGCAGATCGACAGCCATTTGCGCACGCAGATGCCGGTGTGGAAGGTGCGTTATCCCGGGGTCGAAACGCTGAAGGTGGCCGTGATGGGCTGCATTGTCAACGGCCCGGGCGAAAGCAAACATGCCGACATCGGCATCAGCCTGCCCGGCACCGGCGAGGCGCCGGCGGCGCCGGTGTTCATCGACGGTGAAAAGGCGCTGACGCTGCGCGGCGCCAACATCGCGCAGGAATTCCATGCGCTGGTCGAGCGCTACATCGAGCAGCGCTTTGGTGGGCCGGCCACCGTTCTTTTTGACTCACCGCCCAAGGCGTCTTGACCGCCGGCGTGCCGCAATTTTCCGCGGCTGCTTTTTGTTTTTGTGACCTCCATGGCTGATCCCTTGCAATCCCTGCGCGCCGTCAAAGGCATGAACGACATCCTGCCGCCCGAGTCGGCGCGCTGGGAGTGGTTCGAGGACAAGGTGCGCGGGCTGATGCAACGCTACGGCTACGCCAACGTGCGCACGCCGCTGGTCGAGCCCACGGCGCTGTTCCTGCGCGGCCTGGGCGAGGCGACCGACATCGTCGAAAAGGAGATGTACTCCTTCGAAGACGCACTGAACGGCGACCGCTTGACCCTGCGGCCCGAAAACACCGCCGGCGTGGTGCGCGCCGCAACCGAACACGCGCTGCTGCACGACGGCGGGCGCCGGCTGTTTTACATCGGCGCCATGTTCCGCCACGAGCGGCCGCAAAAAGGCCGCTACCGGCAGTTTCACCAGGTGGGCGCCGAAGCGCTAGGCCATGCCGGGCCGGATGTCGATGCCGAACTGATCCTGATGTGCCGCGCGCTGTGGCGCGAGCTGGGGCTGCGCGAAGGCGAAGACGTGCGCCTGGAACTCAACAGCCTGGGCGAGCCGGCGGAGCGCCTGGCCCACCGCGAAGCGCTGGTAACGCACCTGGAGGCGAGCAGCGGCGTGCTCGACGACGACGCCCGGCGCCGCCTGTACAGCAACCCGCTGCGCATTCTGGACAGTAAAAACCCGGCGCTGCAGCCGTTGATCGAGGCAGCGCCGCGGCTGATCGATTTTCTGGGTGCGGCGTCGCGTGGGCACTTGGAAGCCGTCTGCGCGGTGCTCGACGCCGTCGGGCTGCCCTATCGCCTCAACCCCCGCCTGGTGCGGGGCATGGACTACTACAACCTCACGGTTTTCGAATGGGTCACCGACCGGCTGGGCGCGCAAGGCACCGTGTGCGGCGGTGGCCGCTACGACCGCTTGTTTGAACAGCTGGGCGGCAAGCCCACCCCGGCCGTGGGCTGGGGCATGGGGATCGAGCGGCTGCTGCTGCTGATGGAGGCCGCCGGCGTGCAGCCGCCGCTGCCGGTGCCGGACGCCTTTGCGATCGTCCAGGCTGCAGGCCATTTGCCCACGGTGATGGTGACGCTCGAAGCGCTGCGCGCGCAAGGCGTCAGCGTGACCTTCAATCCAGCCGGTGCCAGCGGGCCGGCCAGCATGAAGTCGCAGTTCAAGCGGGCTGATGCCAGTGGCGCGCGCCACGCCCTGATTTTTGGCGAAGAGGAACTGGCCAGCGCCAGTGTCGGCCTCAAGAACCTGCGCGATATCGGCGCTGTTCAGCAACGCCTGCCACTGGCCGACGTGGCGCAGTGGGCGGCGGCGCTACGCAACGCATAATCGCGCGTTCTGTCGCAGGCGCCGCCTTGCGATCCACCGTCTTTCCTTTCTTTCCATGGCCACCCACCTCGATTTTGAAGAACAGGAGCAGCTCGACCAGCTCAAGCACTTCTGGCAACGCCACGGCAACCTGATCACCTGGCTGCTGGTTGCTGCGCTGGGTGCTTATGCGGCTTGGCAAGGCTGGCACTGGTGGCAGCGTGATCAGTCGGTCAAAGCCGGTGCCATGTTCGATGAACTCGAGCGTGCTGCCCAGGCGGGCGATGCTGACAAAACCGATCGTGTTTTCACCGATCTCAAATCCCGCTACCCGCGCACGGCGTTCACCCAGCAGGCCGGGCTGCTGGCCGCCAAATTGCAGCTTGACAAAGACAAGCCGGAAGCTGCGCTCGCCGCCTTCAGCTGGGTGGCCGACCATGCCGTCGAAACCTCTTACCAAACCCTGGCGAGGCTGCGTGCTGCTGGCGTGCTGCTCGACCAGAAAAAGTACGATGTGGCGCTCAAGCAGCTCGATGCGGCCACCAGCCCTGAATTCACCGCTTTGGTGGCCGACCGTCGTGGCGATGTGGCCCTGGCGCAGGGCAAAACCGCTGACGCCACGGCCGCTTATCAACGCGCCTGGAAGGCGATGGATTCGAAGCTGGACTACCGCCGCCTCATCGAAGCCAAGTTGACCGCTTTGGGCGCTGCGCCTGATGCGCCGGTAGCAGTGGCGTCGGCGTCGGCTGCGTCTGCCGTGCCAGCCGCCTCGGCGGTGGAGGGCGGTCGGTGATGTGGATCAAAACGGCCTCGCGCACGGGCCGCTGTATGGCCTGGCTATGCCTAGCGCTGCAAGCCGCCTGTTCAAGCGGCCTTGACAAGCCCAAACCTCAGCCACTGGCGCCGCTGGTGGCGCAAATTGGCGGCCGCGCGGTCTGGAATCAGCGCATTGAAAACATTCGGTTTCCCCTTGTGGTGGCGGCGAACGGCGACACCTTCACCGTGGCCGGCAGTGACGGCACGGTGCTGGCATTGCAGGCCAGCAGCGGCCGCGAGCTGTGGCGCGCCAGCCTTGCATCACCGCTCAGCGCCGGCGTGGGCAGCGATGGCCGAGTGGCCGCCGTGGCCACCCGCGGGGGTGAAGTGGTTGCGCTTGAACAAGGCCGCGTTTTGTGGCGCCAGCCCTTGATTGCCCGTGTGAGCACGCCGCCGTTGGTGGCGGGAGAGCGCATTTTTTTATTGGGCGTCGACCGGCGCGTCACCGCTTTTGACGCGCGCGACGGCACGCGCCTGTGGTCGGTTCAGCGCCCGGGTGACCCGCTGGCATTGGCCCAGGCCGGTGTGCTGGCAGCCTTCAAGAACACCTTGCTGGTGGGCCAGGGCGCCCGCCTGGCGGCACTGGACCCCGCGGATGGCAGCGTGCGCTGGGAAGTGCCTCTGGCCACGCCGCGCGGCACCAACGAGGTGGAACGCCTGGCCGACCTGGTGGGCCCGGCCGGCCGGGTGGGCGATGTGGTGTGCGCGCGGGCTTTTCAGTCGGCCGTGGCCTGCGTCAACGCCGAGCGTGGTGCACTGGCCTGGACCAAGCCGCTGGGTGGTGTCAATGGCGTTGCCGCTGACGCGCAATTCGTGTTCGGCGCCGATGCCTCGGACCGCATCACTGCGTGGAAACTGGGCAGCGGAGAAGCCGCCTGGACGTCCTCGCTGCTGCTGCACCACGGTTTGAGCACGCCGCTGTCGATCGGCCGCACGGTGGTGTTCGGTGACGCCCAGGGTCTGGTGCATTTCCTGTCGCGCGACAAGGGCGAGCCGCTGCTGCGGTTGCCGACCGACGGCAGCGCCGTGGTCGCGGCACCCGTGGCCGTGGGCAACACGATCCTCGTTGTCACGCGCAATGGCGGGCTGTTCGCCTTCCGCTCCGAGTGATCGCCCACCAGCACTGTCTGCGGGTGGCATCTTGAAGCCCGTGATTGCCATCGTGGGCCGGCCCAACGTCGGCAAGTCCACCTTGTTCAACCGCATGACGCGCACGCGCGACGCCATCGTTGCCGACTTTGCCGGCCTCACCCGTGACCGCCACTACGGTGACGGCCACCTGGGCGAGCGCAGTTTCATCGTCATCGACACCGGCGGCTTCGAGCCCAATTGCGACAGCGGCATCGTGCGTGAAATGGCGCGGCAAACCCGCCAGGCGGTGGCCGAGGCGGATGCGGTGATTTTCGTGGTCGACGTGCGTGCCGGCTTATCAGCGCAAGACCATGATATTGCCCGCTACCTGCGCCTGGCCGGCAAACACGTCGTGCTGGCGGCCAACAAGGCGGAAGGCATGGTCGAATCGCCGTTGCTGGGCGAGTTTTTCGAACTCGGCATGGGCGAGCCGCAGGCCGTGTCATCGGCCCACGGTCAAGGCGTGCGCAGCCTGACCGAGGCGGCGCTGGCCCGCTTCGTTTTTGACGAAGACGCCGCGGCCGAGCCCGTGGAAGGCGCGCCGATCCGCCTGGCGGTGGCCGGGCGCCCGAATGTCGGCAAGTCAACGCTGATCAACACCTGGCTCGGCGAGGAGCGGCTGGTGGCCTTCGACATGCCCGGCACGACGCGCGACGCCATCAGCATTCCCTTCGAGCGCCAGGGCCAGCAGTTTCAGTTGATCGACACCGCCGGGTTGCGCCGCAAAGGCCGGGTGTTC
>JANXMO010000678.1 GCA_025354615.1 Burkholderiales bacterium
GGCCGCCGGCTTCAATCTGCTCGACCCGATCAAGAGCACCATCATCACGCCGGGGCTGGACATGTCCGGCCGCTTCGCCAAAACCGGCGTGCCGGCCAGCATCGTCACCAAGTACCTGGCCGAACACGGCATCGTGGTTGAAAAGACCGGGCTGTATTCGTTCTTCATCATGTTCACGATCGGCATCACCAAAGGCCGCTGGAACACGCTGGTGACGGCGTTGCAGCAATTCAAGGACGACTACGACAAGAACGCGCCGATGTGGCGCGTGCTGCCGGAATTCGTGGCCGCCCACCCGCGTTATGAACGCCAGGGGCTGCGCGACCTGAGTCAAAGCATTCACGCGATGTACGCCAAAGGCGATATCGCGCGGCTGACGACCGAGGTTTATCTTTCAGATCTGCAGCCGGCGATGAAGCCCACCGATGCGTATGCCCGTATCGCGCACCGGCAGACCGAGCGCGTTGGCATCGACGCTCTTGAAGGGCGCATCACCACGTCGCTGCTGACGCCTTACCCGCCGGGCATTCCGTTGCTGATTCCGGGCGAGCGCTTCAACCGCAAGATCGTGGATTTCCTGCGGTTCACACGCGCTTTCAACGAGGCCTTCCCCGGTTTCGATACCGATGTGCACGGCCTCGTCGAGTCGGACGACGAGGGCGCTGACCGCCGTTACTACGTGGATTGCGTAGCCGACGCCTGACGCCAGTCAGTCGGTCATTTCAGGCTGTCGCCGCCGGCCATGGCGTGGCTGAAGCCGCCATCCACGTAAGTGATTTCAGAAGTGATGCCAGCGGCCAGGTCAGATAGCAAAAACGCGGCGGCGTTGCCGACGTCGTGAATTGTCACGTTGCGACGCAGTGGTGCATTGGCCTCGACCACCTCCAGCATCTTGCCGAAGCCTTTGATGCCAGACGCCGCCAGGGTTTTGATGGGTCCGGCAGAAATGCCGTTCACACGCACGCCGCGCGGCCCCAGGCTGCCGGCGAGGTAACGAACGCTGGCTTCAAGCGAGGCCTTGGCCAGGCCCATCGTGTTGTAGTTGGGCACGTTGCGCAGCGCGCCGAGGTAGGTCAGCGTCAGCAGCGCTGCGCCCGGGCGCAGGCGCGGTGCGGCGGCCTTGGCCATGGCAGGAAAGCTGTAGGCGGAGATGTCATGCGCCATGCGAAAGCCTTCGCGTGACAGGCCTTCCAAAAAATCACCAGCGATGGCTTCGCGCGGCGCATAACCGATCGAATGAACAAAGCCGTCGAATTGCGGCCAGGCCTCGCCCAGTTGCGCAAACGTGCGGTCGATCTGCGCGTCGTCGGCCACGTCGCAATCGAACAGCAGCGTAGAACCGAATTCGCCGGCAAATTCCGCGACCCGGTCTTTGAAGCGATCGCCGACATAGCTGAAGGCCAACGCCGCACCTTCGCGGTGGCAGGCTTTGGCAATGCCGTAGGCGATGGACCGGTTCGACAGCACACCGGTGATCAAAAACCGCTTGCCTTCAAGAAATGCCATGGTGTCTCCAACCTGTGCAAGGAGCGAATTCTGTCATGCACAGCGCGGCATTCCGCCTGCAAGGAAGCGCGGCTTGTGCCGGCTTGACACCGTTTGCCATTGTCTGTAATTGCCCTCGGTCTATAATCAGAGCTCTTCAAAGAAAGCTGCATGGGTATGGGTCATGGGCGGATTGTTCCGGCCCATTTTTTTTGGTTGAACGGTTTTACTCACCGGTTTTTTACTCAGCAGTTTTCAGGCCGGATGCGGTCGGAGTGCAGCAATAAAGGCGGATGCGGACACGATGAATTGGCAGGAAGCGATTGAACGCACGGTGACAGGGCTCGGCTACGACCTGGTCGAAACTGAACGCGCGCCGCGTGGCTTGTTGCGAATTTCAATCGACAGGTTGCCGATCGAGGCCAGTGCCGCAACGCAAGCCCCCGCGGCCGAACGCGAATTCATCAACGTGGACGATTGCGAGAAGGTGACACGGCAACTGCAGCATGTGCTCGAGGTTGAAGGTTGCGCCTACGAGCGCCTGGAGGTGTCGTCACCGGGTTTGGACCGACCGCTGACAAAAGCCGCTGACTATCAGCGTTTTGTCGGCGAGCGCATTGTGTTGACGCTTAAATTGCCGTTTGAAGGTCGCAAAAAATACGAAGGCATGCTGCTGGCGCGCGAGGGCGGCTGGCGCATGGTGTTCACTGCAGGCGCAGGCGCGCAGGCGGTGGAAAAGGCGCTTGATTTTTCGCTCGACGAGGTCAAGGAGGCCCGGCTCGTGCCGGTGCTGGATTTCAAAGGGCGCCGGTTTGCCGCAGCGGTAGCGCCGGAAAATGAGATGGACGGAGATCGCAAGCAATGAATCGTGAATTGTTGATGCTGGTGGATGCGATTGCGCGCGAAAAAAGCGTGGAGCGCGAAGTTGTGTTCGGCGCTGTTGAAGCGGCACTGGCGTCGGCGTCGAAAAAACTGCACGGCGGCGAGGTTGACATGCGCGTGACCGTTGACCGTGACACCGGCGCTTATGAAACCTTTCGCCGTTGGCATGTGGTGGCCGACGAAGCCGGCTTGCAATTACCCGATTCCGAAATTCTGCACTTTGAAGCGCTTGAGCAAATTTCGGATATCGAAGTTGACGACTACATCGAAGAGCCGGTGGAGTCGGTGTCGATCGGCCGCATCGGTGCGCAGGCTGCCAAACAAGTCATTCTGCAAAAAATTCGTGACGCCGAACGCGAACAGTTGCTGACTGATTTTCTGTCGCGCGGCGAGAAGATTTTTGTGGGCACCGTCAAGCGGCTCGACAAAGGTGATGTGATCGTCGAGTCCGGGCGTGTCGAAGGGCGCTTGCGGCGCAGCGAGATGATTCCGAAAGAAAATTTGCGTATCGGCGACCGTGTTCGAGCTTATATCGCCGAGGTCGACACCACCTTGCGTGGCCCGCAAATCGTGCTGTCGCGCAGCGCGCCCGGCTTCATGATCGAATTGTTTGCACAAGAAGTTCCGGAGATCGAGCAGGGCTTGCTGGAAATCAAGAACTGCGCCCGTGACCCCGGCTCGCGCGCCAAGATCGCGGTGCAGTCGCATGACAAACGCGTCGACCCGATTGGCACCTGTGTCGGCGTGCGCGGCTCGCGTGTCAACGGAGTGACCAATGAATTGGCTGGCGAGCGGGTCGACATCGTGCTGTGGTCCGACGACCCGGCGCAGTTCGTGATTGGCGCTCTGGCGCCGGCCAACGTGCAGTCCATCGTCGTTGACGAAGAGCGGCATGCGATGGACGTGGTGGTGGACGAGGAAAATCTCGCGATTGCGATCGGCCGTGGTGGGCAGAACGTCCGCCTGGCGTCCGACATGACCGGCTGGCGCATCAACATCATGACGGCCGAAGAGTCGTCAGCCAAGCAGGCCGAGGAAAGCGACAGCGTCCGCAAGCTCTTTGTCGACAAGCTGGACGTTGACGTTGAAGTGGCTGACATCCTCATTGCCGAAGGTTTCGCCAGCCTCGAAGAAGTAGCGTATGTGCCGATGCAGGAAATGCTTGAAATCGAGGGCTTCGACGAAGACACCGTCAACGAATTGCGCAACCGTGCCAAGGATGCGTTGCTGACGATGGAGATCGTTCGCGAAGAGCGCGTCGACAACGTTTCACAAGATTTGCGTGATTTGCCCGGGTTGACGCCAGAGCTGATCGCCAAGTTGTCTGCGGGCGGCATCAACACCCGTGACGACCTGGCGGATTTGGCCGTTGACGAGCTGACCGAGATGTCGGGCATTGACGAAGAACAGGCCAAGGCTTTGATCATGAAAGCGCGTGAACATTGGTTCACGGCCTGACATGCTGCGCCCGTGACCTCCCCTGAATGCCGCTCGAGGCGGCATCGTTAGACCGAAGCAAGGATTGAACAAATGGCTGTGACCACCGTCGCCCAACTCGCTGCTGAGCTGAACCGCCCCGCCTCTGCATTGCTTGACCAACTGCAGTCAGCCGGCGTCAGCAAGGCGTCGACGGACGATGCGCTGACCGATGCTGACAAAGCACGTCTGCTCGATTACCTGCGCAGCACGCACGGAACGGCAGCCGGCGCCGAGCGCAAGAAGATCACCGTGACGCGCAAGTCGACCAGCGAAATCAAGCAGGCCGACGCCAGCGGCAAGGCGCGCACCATCCAGGTGGAAGTGCGCAAGAAGCGCACCTTCATCAAGCGCGATGACACGCCCGGCGCGGCCGACGCCCCGGCGGTGCCGGATATCGACGAGGCTGAATTGGAGCGCCGCGAACTCGAAGCCGAGCAGCAGGCGGCGCTGTTGCGCCAGCAGGAAGCCGAGCTGGAGGAAAAGCGTCTGGCGCGCGAGGAGCAGCTGCGCCTTGAACGCGAAGCCGCCCTGGTTCGTCAACGCGAGGAAGCTGAAAAAGCGGCCGAAGCGGCCGCCGCCCGTGAAGCCGCGGCCGCGGCCGAAGCGGCGAGGCTGTCCAGCCGACCGGCGGCCAGTGCGGCATCGGGCAAACCGGGCAGCGCCAAGTCGGTGGGCACGCCGCCGCCTGTGGCGCCTGCGGCGCCGGTGCCGGCCCCCGAGGTTGTCAAGCCACAGCTGCGCGTCATCAAGGCGGCTGACGTGGTCGACGAGGAAAAGCAGCGCGCGGCAGACCTGACCAAGCGCCGCAAAGCGGCCGAAGACGAGGCTGCCGCCATTCGCGCCATGATGAGCGCGCCGAAAAAGGTGATGGTGGCCAAGAAGCCAGAAGAGCCACCCAAGCCGGAAGCCGGCAAGGAAATCAAGGGCACGATTCACAAGCCCGCCGCGGTACCGGGTGCGCCGGCAGCGGTCGCCAAGCCGGGCGATAAAAAATCGGTCAAATCCGAGAAGCTGTCATCGAGCTGGGCCGATGACGCCAAAAAGCGGGGCCTCAAGCCGCGCACCGACGGCCCCGCGGGCGGCGCCCGACCAGGCTGGCGTGCGCCAGCCGGCCGCCGTGGCCGCAGCAGCGATCGTGGCGATAGTGCGCCGTCGTCATTCGTCGCGCCGGTCGAGCAGCAAGTGCAAGAGGTGCACATTCCTGAGACCATCAGCGTTGCCGACCTGTCGCACAAGATGAGCGTGAAGGCGTCCGAGGTCATCAAGCAGCTGATGAAGCTGGGCCAGATGGTGACCATCAACCAGCAGCTGGACCAGGAAACCGCGATGATTTTGGTGGAGGAAATGGGCCACAAAGCCTTCGCCGCCAAGCTGGACGATCCGGACGCATTCCTCGAAGAAGATCACGAGGCCGAAGCCCACCACGAACTGCTGGCGCGCGCGCCGGTGGTGACGGTGATGGGCCACGTCGACCATGGCAAAACTTCGCTGCTCGACCGTATCCGCACCGCCCGTGTGGCTGCAGGCGAAGCCGGTGGCATCACGCAGCACATCGGTGCTTATCACGTCGATACGCCGCGCGGCATGATCACTTTTCTCGACACGCCGGGACACGCCGCGTTTACCGCGATGCGGGCACGCGGCGCCAAGGCAACCGACATCGTCATTCTGGTCGTGGCGGCTGATGACGGCGTGATGCCGCAAACGCGCGAAGCCATTGCCCACGCCAAGGCGGCCGGGGTGCCGTTGGTGG
>JANXMO010000681.1 GCA_025354615.1 Burkholderiales bacterium
GCGGTGCTGTTGCGCGCCGTGCTGACGCGCACTTGGCATTCCGACCGCTCCCATGACGGCGGCGACACCTCATACGTCACGCAATAGTCGATGGCGACTTCATCGAACTGGTCGGGCCGGTTGCTCATGCGCAGCGCATCCAGGCGCAGCAGCCAGTAGGCCGGATCGGCGTCGCGCACGCCGACCGGTGCGCTTTCCGCCAGCACCGTGAACAACCGGTCGCCGCCCAGCCAGCGCATGTCCAGCGGCTGGTCGCTCCAGCTGCGAAACAGCTCGCCCAGGCGGGCGCAGGCTTGCGCGTCGATGCCATGCAGGCCACTGAAGTCAAACACCCACGGCAACGGCATCTGCAAGGTCTGCGAGCGCAGGCGCACCACCGCTTCGACGTCGATCAGCGGCGGGCTGACCCAGCCGACCTGGCCGTCGATGCGCGCGGTTTTCGGCCGCTTGTGCACCACCGCTTCGGCCACCAGGCGAGGCATCGAAAACCATTGCGGCGCCGACTGGCCGAAGTGCCGCGCATAGTCCAGCGCCAGGCTTTCAAAAGCCGGCTGCTGACCAATCGCGCGATACAGGTCGAACAAGGCGAGCCAGCTTTCAATGTGCTGCGAACGCATGCCGTCGCTGCGCGTCAGGGTTCGCAAGGTGCGTTCGCAGGCGTCAAAGTCGGCATTGGCAAAAGCAATCACCGCCTCGTCGAGTTCCGGGTCGCGCACCAAGGTGCCGACTTCCACGGCCGACGCCATCAACGCCAACGCGCCGTCGCCATCGCTGCCGCTGCCCTGCAGAGCCGCTGGCGCCGTTATGGGCGGCGGCAAGCCCGCATGACGACTTGCCGCTGGCACAAATGCGGGCGTTGGCACGGCCCGCACCGGGTGGGCACTGATCGCGGTTTCTTCGCTCTCTGGCGTTGGGATGACGCTGTAGACCAACGGCGCCGCGGGCACAGCCGGCGCAACTGGCACAGCGAGGGAGCGGCTGAGCTGCAGCAGCTCCGCCGGCTGTGTCGGCGCCTCCTGCGCGGCGCGGCGCGCCCGGCCGGTGTAGCCCTCATCGACCATTTGCTGCTCGATTTCGTCGATCTTGGCTTTGACACCGCCATCGGCCCGCACGCTCGAGTCGGGCAGGCGGTTGTCGGAATCATCAAGCCGCGACGAGCCGCCCAAGGCCGCCAGTTGGTCGCTGGTCAGCCCTTCGCGGCGCACCTTGCGCAGCATGTCGAATTCACGCTTGCGGACAAAGTCATTGCGCCGCTTGCGCTCGACCATGGCCTTCAGCTCGGACTTGGCCAGTTCGTTTTCACGCGCGTCGGGCGAACGCGGCGCAAGGTCGTGCCATTCGGTGGCCGGATTGGCGACGAACTTGACGACCTTGCGAAAAAAACTCTGCGTGTCTTTGGAGTCCGCCATGTCAGAGGAATCAGGCTTGGGCCCGCGCGTTCAAATCCAGGCGGCGTCGCGGGCGCTCACCGTGTCAATCGCCGAACATTTTTTGCTTCAATTCACGGCGCTGTTGCGCCTCGAGAGACAGCGTGGCGGTGGGCCGCGCAATCAAGCGGCCCAGCCCGATGGGCTCGCCGGTTTCGTCGCAAAAACCGTAGTCGCCGGCTTCAATGCGGCTGAGCGACTGGGATATTTTTTTCAACAGCTTGCGTTCGCGGTCACGCGTGCGCAACTCGAGTGCGTGCTCTTCCTCGATGGTGGCGCGGTCGGCCGGGTCGGGGACGATCGACGTGTCTTCGCGCAGATGTTCGGTGGTTTCGCCGGCGTTGCTGAGCAAGTCGTCTTTGAGCGTTTGCAGCCGGGTGCGAAAGAACTCGAGCTGCTTGTCGTTCATGTACTCGCTCTCGGGCATCGCCATCAATTCGGCGTCCGTCAATTCGCGCCCGAGCTTGGTTTTCCAGGCACCGGCCAATTTTGGGTCGGCCTTGTGCGCCACGCGCGGCACATCTTCAGTTTGATGGTTCATCTGCCGGGTGG
>JANXMO010000689.1 GCA_025354615.1 Burkholderiales bacterium
CTTCGATGTCGATCACCAGGCGCGGCGGGTTGACGGCGAGTGACTGGCGCGCGGCCAGCGCTTCGTCGCTTTCGATGGTCACACGGGTGTAATCGGCCGCCGGCCACACCCGCACCGCCACGATGCTGGCGCCCCAGGCAATCTCCCGCAGGCCCAGTGACAAGGCGGCGCAGCCCATGGTGCGAAGCGCTTGGCGGCGGGTCGGCGTCAAGCGCATGGCAACAGCTGACGGCCCAGCGGCGTGGCGGCGGTAAACGTGGTGCGCCGCTGAATGGGGCTGTCGATCTCGATGTGAATGCGCAAATCAGCCACCGGCAGCAGGCCAGCCGCTTTTTCCGGCCATTCGACCAGTTTCAGCCCACGGCTGGCAAAGACGTCGCGCAGGCCAGCGTCTTCCCATTCCTGCGGGTCATTGAAACGGTAAAAATCAAAGTGCCAGGCGTTCATCTGCGTCAATTCATAGACTTCCATCAGCGCATACGTCGGGCTCTTCACGCGGCCTGCCACCCCCAGGGCACGCAGCAAATGGCGCGCAAAACTCGTTTTGCCCGCGCCCAGGTCGCCGTGCAAGGCAATGAAGGCCTGGTCGAGCCCGACCTTGGCGGCTAGCGCACAGGCAGATGCAGCACAGGCGGCTTCATCGGCCCAGAGCTGTACCTGGCTTTCTAGAATCGGCAAATGAACCATGCACCTCAAGGCGTCAAGCAAAACAGTCAGTCAACTAATGTTGCGGCAGTCTGGCAGCACCTGCAGGTGCAGGCGCGAAGCCTGGGATTTTCACAGATCGCGGTGGCCGATGTGGATCTGCAGGCGGCAGAGCCTGGATTAACGGCCTGGCTGGAAAACGGTTTTCACGGCAGCATGCATTACATGGCGCGCCACGGCTTGACGCGGGCGCGGCCGCAGGCGCTGCGGCCAGGCACCGTGCGCATCATCACCGCCCGTATGGACTATCTGCCACGCGCCGCGCCAGCGGATTGGCAAGCCGTCGAATGGGCTCGCCTGCAAAGCCCGGCGCAGGCCACCATTTCGATCTATGCACGCGGGCGGGACTACCACAAGGTGATGCGGGCGCGCCTGCAAAGCCTGGCCGAACGGTTGGCTGAGCACATGGGCCCGTGTGGCCACCGCGTGTTCGTCGATTCAGCGCCGGTGCTGGAGGTAGAGCTGGCCAGCCGCAGCGGCCTGGGCTGGCGTGGCAAGCACACGCTGGCGCTGCACCGTGATGCTGGTTCGATGTTTTTCCTGGGTGACATCTTCATTGACTTCCCTTTGCCCGTCACGCCACCGGTGCCAGCGCATTGCGGCAGCTGCACCGCCTGCATCGACGTCTGCCCGACCCGCGCCATCGTTGCGCCCTACCGGCTCGACGCGCGGCGCTGCATCAGCTACTTGACGATCGAGCACACCGGCGCCATTCCCCTCGAACTGCGCCCGCTGATCGGCAATCGCATCTACGGCTGCGACGACTGCCAGCTCGTATGCCCCTGGAATAAATACGCCCAGCGCAGCCACCTGCCGGACTTTGATGCACGCGAACCGCTGCAAGTCCCTGGCCTGCTGGCGCTGTGGGCGTGGGATGAAGCCACGTTTTTGCGCCACACCGAAGGCAGCGCCATCCGCCGCATCGGCTTTCAACGCTGGCGGCGCAACCTGGCCGTGGCGCTGGGAAACGCGCTTCACGCGAAAGAAGATGCGCCAACCCGCGCCGCGCTGCAGGCCGCCCGGGCGCAGGCAGACGAACTGGTGGCCGAGCACATCGATTGGGCCTTGACGATGAAACCGCGATTGCGCTCGCCCAACGCGGCAGGCGCCAGCACTGTGCTGAGACACGCCAGCGGGCCTCCGTGAAAGGTGATGCAGGCAGCAGCCTTTTTCACGCGGCCGGGCGCTGCCTCACCGATTCATAAAAACACACCGCCGCCGCGGCCGCCACGTTCAGTGATTCCTCACCACCGGGTTGGGGAATGCGCAGCCGGGCGCTGCACTGCGCCAGCAACGCCGGCGCCACGCCCTGGCCTTCGTGGCCGAGCACCCAGGCGCAGGGCCAGGGCAGGGCGGTGGTGTGGAGGGCTTGCGGCGCGTGCGGGTCGGCGGCCATTAGGGGCAGGCCTTGCTGCTGCAAGGCCGCAATCGCATGCG
>JANXMO010000056.1 GCA_025354615.1 Burkholderiales bacterium
GAGCGCATCCGTCACATCCTGGAGGCCGATGGCGACGCAAAACTGGCCGATTTGCACGTCTGGCGCGTCGGCCGCAACCAGTTTGCCGCGATTGCCTCCATCGTCGCCGACGCGCCGCTCGAGCCAGCCGCCTACCGCGCCCGGCTGGCGCCGCTGGATGGGCTGGCGCACCTGTCGCTGGAAGTCAACCGGTGCCCCAAGGCCCTGCGCACGGGCGATTGAAATTCAAACGAATATTTTTGTGTATTGCCGCATGCGCTGTTCAGCGGCTTTGAGCAAATCAGGGCGGTCAGACAAAACGGCCAATTGAGAAGTGGCAATCAGGCCGAATGCCCCAGCGATTTTCAGCGTCGCCCTAAAACTCTGTGTTCCTCAGCGGGCGTCATGCTGCTTGTACCGCCGCCAGCTGTGCCACCGTGCCCACGTTGTGCCATTCGCCGTCGTACAGCGCGGCGCTGACCTGCTGGCGCCGCATCGCCGCAAACAGCATCGGGCCAAGGGCGGCTGTTTGGCCCGGCGCCACCCTGGACAGCAGCGGCGGCCGCAGCAGCGCCAGGTTGGCATAGGTGTAGCGCACGCCAGCAGGTGGCATGACATCAGCCAGCGCCAGGCCGTCGTCGCCAAGGCCGAAGTCGCCAGCGGGATGGAAAGGCGGGTTGGGCACCAGCCACAGGTGGGCGTCCAGCCGCTCTTGCACAAATCGGCGCGCCGCCGTGGCGTCGAACGCGAACTGTGGTGCAAAAATGTCGCCGGAGACCACCCAGAACGCGTCCTCCGGGCCGTCGATCAGCAGTGGCAGGGCTTTTGCGATGCCACCTGCTGTTTCCAGGGCGCCGCCATGGTCGCGGCCTTCCATCGAGTAGCGGATGCGCAGGCCGAAGCGGGTGCCGTCGCCCAGTGCCGCGGGGAACTGCTCCTCCAGCCAGGCGGTGTTGATGACCACGTCGTGCACGCCGGCACGGGCCAGCGCCAGCAGATGCCATTCGATCAACGGCCGGCCACGCACGGGCAGCAGCGGCTTGGGCGTGTGGTCGGTCAACGGGCGCATGCGCTCGCCGCGGCCGGCGGCCAGAATGATGGCTTTCATCGCGGCGCAGTGTATCGACGCGCTGGAAACTGGCTGTGAGGCAAGCGCCTAAAATCACCGATTCAATTTCTACACGACTCGCCTTCGAGCGCAGGACTCCCGCATGGCCGCCACCGAACCGATTGCTTCCGCCCCGGCGGCCTCCTCCACCGCAGCGCCGCTGACGGCATCGGCCAAAACCATGGCCGATGCCATTCGCGTGCTGGCGATCGACGCGGTGCAGCAGGCGCAGTCGGGCCACCCCGGCGCGCCGATGGGCATGGCCGAGATGGCGGTGGCGCTGTGGCGCCGCCACATGAAACACAACCCCGGCAACCCACACTGGGCGGACCGCGACCGCTTCGTGCTCTCCAACGGCCACGGCTCGATGCTGCTGTACGCGCTGTTGCACTTGACGGGCTATGACCTGCCGATCGACGCGCTGCGCAACTTCCGCCAGCTGCACAGCAAAACGCCGGGGCACCCCGAGGTCGGCATCACCCCTGGCGTTGAAACCACGACCGGGCCGCTCGGCCAGGGCATTGCCAACGCCGTCGGCATGGCGTTGGCGGAAAAGCTGCTGGCGCAGGAATTCAACCGGCCCGGCCATGCCATCGTCGACCACCGCACTTACGTGTTCCTGGGCGATGGTTGCCTGATGGAAGGCATCAGCCACGAG
>JANXMO010000076.1 GCA_025354615.1 Burkholderiales bacterium
GGCCAGGCCTCCGGGACCGAATACCGTGTCAGCCACATCTTGGTTGAAAAAGAAGATGACGCCAAAGCACTGATTGCGCAAATCAAGGCAGGCGCCAAGTTCGACGAGTTGGCCAAGAAAAACTCGAAAGACCCGGGCTCGGCTGAAAAAGGCGGCGATCTGGATTTCGCGAATCCCGGCTCTTACGTGCCGGAGTTTTCACAAGCCATGATCAAGCTGAAAAAGGGAGAGATGACGGACACGCCGGTGAAATCACAGTTCGGTTATCACATCCTTATGTTGACCGATACGCGTGAGGCGCAATTCCCTCCGTTGGACGAAGTGAAAGCGCAAATCGTGCAGCGCTTGAACCAGCAACGTTTGGCGCAGTTTCGCGATGAAATCCGGGCCAAGGCAAAAACCGATTACAAATTTCCCAACTCAAACTGACGGTTGATGGGGCTGGCGCTTGTACTTGTTCAAGGCACCGCCTTGAACCAGGCGGCCGGCCTCGATATGCAGTTGCCGGTCACAACGCGCTGCGATCTGGTGGTCATGCGTCACCAGAATCAGCGTCGTGCCGGCTTCACGGTTGAGATCAAACATCAGCGCCATCACACGCTCACCCGTGGCGTGGTCGAGGCTGCCCGTTGGCTCGTCGGCCAGCAACACCGCAGGCGCCACGACGAACGCACGTGCCAACGCCACGCGTTGCTGTTCACCGCCCGACAGTAATTTGGGATAGTGCCGCAAGCGCGCACCCAAACCGACGCGATCCAACATTTCACTGGCTTGCGCACGGGCATTGCGACGGCCCTGCAACTCCAGCGGCAACATCACGTTTTCCAACGCCGTCAGGTTGCCCAGCAGTTGAAAATTTTGGAAAACAAATGCCAAGCTGACGGCACGTACCGCCGCGCGGGCGTCTTCCGTCAAGGAGAAAAGATCGGTTCCTGCCAAGCGAACGGTGCCGGCCGTGGGTGTGTCAAGCCCGGCAATGATCGACAGCAAAGTGCTTTTGCCCGAGCCTGAAGCGCCTACGATGGCAGCCGATTGTCGAGCTTCCATTTGGAACTCGATTTGGTCGAGCAGGGTCAGAACGCCACCGGCATCAGGCACTTGCTTGGTGATGCGGTCGACCACGATGAGAGGCTGGGACATGTATAAAAGACCGGTAAGTACAACGAAACAAACAAAAAATCTCAAACAAGGAGCGCGGCGGTTTTGGTTGACTCAATGCGCTGGATTGTTGGCAGTGGCCCTTGGAGCCTTGAGCGCCAAACCCGCTTTCGCAACGCAAATCGCCGCATCACCTACGGCAAGTAAGCAACCTGTTGAACGGCTGCTGGTGCTTGGCGACAGTTTGTCAGCTGAATATGGATTGAAGCGTGGAACCGGCTGGGTTGCATTGTTGGAACAAAAACTAGCGGCTGAAAAACGCCCCGTCATGGTGGTGAACGCCAGCATCAGCGGCGAAACGACATCAGGCG
This sequence comes from Burkholderiales bacterium, assembly GCA_025354615.1. GTDB lineage: Bacteria > Pseudomonadota > Gammaproteobacteria > Burkholderiales > Burkholderiaceae_C > JANXMO01. Next base: position 1,470 of record JANXMO010000076.1, read on the forward strand.
GACAGTCACGCTTGTCAGGTTTGATCAAACAGCACAGGCCCGCAATTGTGGTTGTTGAATTGGGCGGCAACGACGCGCTGCGTGGTTTGCCTTTGCAAGCAACACACGACCACCTTGTCACTATGGTGCGAACTGCGCGGCAAAGTGGTGCCCGCGTACTGCTGATTGGCATGCAAGTGCCGCCCAACTATGGGCGCCAATACAGTCGTGACTTCGCATTTTTGTTCACCCAAACGGCTCGAGCAGAACATGCGGCGCTGGTGCCCTTCCTGCTGGCTGGCGTGGCTGACACGCCAGACGCCGACAAATGGTTCCAAGCCGATAAAATTCACCCGCTGGCAACGGCACATCCCGCTTTATTGGCCAACGTCTGGCCCACTCTGCAACCGTTGCTGCCGTCAGCTCGACCTTGACAAGCATCAACGGGCGTAAGAAAGAATGCGCCTGGTTATGTAACCGTTGTTGACCGCACATGAGCAGTTGATAACTGTCGGATAACGATTACACCGCCCTATTGGCCGCAAATTTTTATTGAAACTGCTCGTTTTCAGTCGAGCCATCCAACGCCGCGGTAGACGCCTCTCGCTCAATTGTCGTGGTTACCACGTCGAAGTAACCTGTGCCAACTTCACGCTGATGTTTAACAGCCGTAAATCCTTTTTCTGCCGCGGCAAATTCTTTTTCCTGCAATTCAACAAAAGCACTCATATTGCGCTGCGCATACCCATGCGCCAGTTCAAACATGCCGTAATTCAAACTGTGGAAACCGGCGAGTGTGATGAACTGGAACTTGTAACCCATGGCACCCAACTCTTTTTGGAATTTGGCGATCGTCGCATCATCCAAATTCTTTTTCCAGTTGAAACTGGGGCTGCAGTTGTAAGCCAATAGTTTTCCAGGAAACTGCGCGTGAATGGCTTCAGCAAATTGCCGGGCAAAAGCCAGGTCAGGTTTGGCGGTTTCGCACCAAATCATGTCGGCGTAAGGCGCATAAGCCAGCCCACGGCTGATTGCTTGCGGCAGACCGTTGCGTGTGCGGTAAAAACCTTCAATCGTGCGCTCACCGGTCGTGAATGGCCGGTCATTTTCATCCACGTCGCTTGTGATCAGGTCTGCAGCTTCCGCATCGGTTCGTGCCAACAGCACTGTGGGCGTGCCGCTCACATCAGCAGCCAGCCGCGCAGCAACGAGTTTGGCAATCGCCTCACGCGTCGGCACCAGCACTTTGCCGCCCATGTGGCCGCATTTTTTGACGGATGCAAGCTGATCCTCAAAATGCACTCCCGCGGCGCCGGCTTCGATCATTGATTTCATCAGCTCGAAGGCGTTCAAAACGCCGCCAAACCCAGCTTCTGCATCTGCCACGATAGGGGCAAAAAAATCAACTTCGTTGCGGCCCTCGCTCCATTGAATTTGATCTGCGCGGGTAAACGCATTGTTGATTCGACGCACTACCATCGGTACCGAATTGGCAGGGTAAAGCGATTGATCCGGGTACATCTCACCCGCCAGATTGGCATCCCCCGCCACTTGCCAACCACTCAAATAAATGGCTTTCAAGCCAGCTTTGACTTGTTGAAGCGCCTGGTTGCCGGTCAAAGCGCCCAAGGTATGAACGAATGGTTCCGTTTCCAACAGGCGCCAAAGTTTTTCCGCACCACGCTTGGCCAAACTGTGTTCAGGTTGAACTGAACCGCGCAATCGGACCACGTCAGCTGCGCTGTAATCGCGGCGAATCCCTTTCCAGCGAGGATTTTCAATCCATTCATTTTGGAGCGTAGCGGCTTGCTGTTCACGCGTGGCAATGGTCATTAAATTTCCTTTTGATAAAGAGTCATCACTTCAGCGATATCTATTGAGACATTGCAACCGCTGCTTGACCCAAACAACGCTGGGCTAAGCGTGCCACCTCTTCAGGGCGCCTGCTTTTCAGAAGGCTATCGCTCCAGACTTGACGCCATTTACGGGCGCCCGGCACATCATTCCACAAACCAAGCATATGCCGCGCCACAGGTGCCCACGACATGCCTTCATCAGCTAAACGAGACATGTAAATCACCATTTGAGATTCAATGGCTTCTCGATCGTCGGCATTCACCGCTGCGGTGTCTGGCCCGCCTTGCGCACAGAAGTTGGCGTCCCAAGACGATAAAGACCAAGGATAATGGTAAGCATGGCGACCCACCATAACACCGTCCACATTCTGCAAATGAACGGTGATTTCCTCATTTGAACGAACGCCTCCATTCAAAACTATCGTCAATTCTGGAAATTCTTTTTTGAGTTGGTAAACCCATTCGTACCGCAATGGCGGTATTTCACGGTTTTCTTTTGGGCTTAGCCCGTGCAACCAAGCGCTTCGTGCATGCACGATAAAAACCTTACAGCCTGCATCATCCAAAAGGCCTACAAAATCTCTTGTGAATGCGTAGCTGTCTTGGCGATCAACACCAAGACGGTGTTTGACGGTAATAGGGATTGAAACTACATCCTGCATTGCTTTGATGCCATCCGAAACCAAATTCGGGGTCAGCATCAAACAAGCACCAAAAGCCCCTTGCTGTACTCGTTCACTTGGACAGCCACAGTTGAGATTGACTTCGTCGTAACCCCATTTTTCTGCAAGCCGAGCACAATAAGCCAAGTCTTTTGAGTCACTACCTCCCAATTGCAGGGCAACGGGATGTTCACATTCATCGAAATCGAGATGCCGAGCGACATCGCCGTGAATCAAAGCGCCGGTAGTCACCATTTCCGTGTAGAGGCGCGTGTTCTTGGTCAGCAGGCGGTGAAAATACCGACAGTGCCGGTCGGTCCAATCCATCATCGGGGCGACACAAAGACGCCAATCATTCAACTGAAAATCATCTTTCATTTTCAAAAATATAAAAAAAGCACATAATAGTAGTATTATTTTTGCGGAATTGTTTATGATTTTATTTGTTTTAGAAGAATTGTATAAAAATGTAATTTTTTAA
>JANXMO010000157.1 GCA_025354615.1 Burkholderiales bacterium
TTGACGATTTCGCGCGGATACACAGAAGTTTGGGTCAACGTGCCTCGAAAGAGCTCGCGGAATTCGATGATTCGGTGCTGCGCATCGAGAAAGACGACGCCAAAGACCTCGTGTGGCAAGTTGCCCAGTCGCAGCGACACGAACGCCTTCGAGTCATTTGGGCTCGCGATGTCGCCCTGACGCTTTATCTTCGCGTCCAGCGCAACACGCGCAATGGCAATGATTTCGTCATCGGTAGCCGAACGATGGCCGGCGCCTTCGTTGACCAGAACAAACAGGCCGAAGTGCATCGCAGTCATTGTGTGGAACTCCAGGTAGCTGGCGGGATTGCCTGATACCTCTGGGATCGGTCCGCAGCGCAGCTGTCAAGGGTGCAACGGCTGTACGGCCGCAAGGGGGGTGCAACCCCTCGCAGCCCTTGACGGCGAGAACGGACTGATACTCTGAAGAAAAAGCAAACCCACCACCCTCCCCCACTGCGGCCATAAGCCGCACCGAGTCGTGGCGCAAGCCCGGCGACATACGCCGCATCGCCGTTCAGGCAACCGGCCTTGGATCCTGCAGAACCACTTTTGAATTCAAAAGTGCTCGCTAGACTCAGGCCAGCATTGCTGGCCCTTGCGTCACCTCACCGTCGAGCCACTTGCAATCGGGAAAGCACGGACAGTGGAGGCGCCTCGCGCCCTCGGACTCGCCCACAGGGTGGGTCGAACCCACCGTGTGGGCGGACGCGCAGCCACTGCCGGGCAACCTGATTCCCATCAACGCAAGGCAGCGTCCCGCAGCGCAGAACAACGATTCGCAAGTACAGCGGCAAGCAGCACGGCGTCGTCGGCAGCATCCAACGGATCGCGCTGCAATGCGGCCTGAAGTGCGTTTTTCAGCCAGGGCGATGCCGTCGGCGAAGTCAAGACGGCCTGCACATCCAGCGAACCGGCGTGGTGGTAGATCGGACTTTCCTCGCTCATGAGGGCTGTATCGATGCTCTGCAATCGACACTCTGCTTGACGTCTAAGCGATCACACACCGGGCGGCCGACGTAGTTCCACCAAGCCACAACACGCGCCAGCGTCTGCAGGCGTTCGGCATCGCTCGCCGCGGTCATGATGTCGTGTTGGCGAATAACTTTGGCTTGGTCGAAGACCTGCAGAGCTTCGGCCGCAAGGTGCCAGCCATCGAGGGTACGCATGCGCTCTTTCAACGCGCCGTCTTCCACCTGGTCGAGCAGAGCATCCAGCGGATCAACGCGGCGTGCGGCCTCACTCGCGGCTTGGATGTCGGCCAGTGTGCAATGCTTCATCACACGCGCCAACAACTCAGTCTGACCACCCGCCAGGTGCGCGCGCAAATCGAGCGTCTGCCGTTCCAGCTCGGTAGCCTCTCGAGCCAGGTCCCGCAGCCAGGCGCGTTCACGCTGGATCGACTCGTCGACTCCCGGCAGGCAGTCGAGCCAGGACATGAAAACGTTATCGGCGGGCATCGTTGCGCACTCCTGTGGGTTGGCTCCTCGCGCCAGCATGGTACGCCGGAGGGTGCGACGCCACCGCCACAGAAAGGGACCATCGGCAAGAGTTGTCGCCTGATGCTGCATCGGCACAGCGACGCTGGTGCACGCAGCGATTTACCTCCTTGCTTCCGCGGCGCATTGCGGTTTCGGGCTCTTGAAAGTCGATCCGGATCAAATATCCGGCACCGTGCAGCCCCGGCTGCCGCCGATCGCCGCTGATCGGGCGCCACCTCGGCGGCCTCTAACTTTTACGCCCCACGCCAAATTTGTGCGGCGAATTCCCAGCGCCGCGAAAGCGCTATGAGAGGCAAACCGATACAGGGAGCCAACTGCTGTTCATGCTAACCAGGCGTCGATATCGTCGGCCGGGTAGCTGTTGGCGTACAGAACACTCTCGTCCGCCTTGTCATCGCCAACGCCGTTCTTGATCTCAGTGCACAGCGCACAGGACCTTTTGTTGTCTCCCGTCCTGGGGCAGCGATACGCTGCAGCCGCCGCAATTCACGCGCACCTTCCGCGGTGTGCATCGGTGGCTTGGTCACGGTGTTCCGCTCCCTCACACTTCGAAGCGACTTCAAACACATCGGCGCCGTGGCCTTTGGCTCTATCGGTACAACAGCTGCTTCGGCGAACTTACAACGGTCAGACGACGGCTCGAAACAGAAGCGGTCCACCACGTCGGCACGTTACGCCCGCCAATGGCAGGCCCGCGGTTGCGTGCGCCGGCCAGCAGCAGCTCGCCGGTAGCAACGGCCATCAAAAACCGCTTGCGCAGGGAATTGTAACCGTACGGATTTGACCGGACGGCCACCCAAGCGCAAGCACACGTCCGATCGGTTACTGGCTCGGGCAGTGCGCTTGGGCTCGCCTTTCACTCCCGTGCCGGCATTACAAAGGACCGCGCCAACTCTTGCGTGCGGTGATTGATGTAGGCCTGCCAGGCGCCCAGCGTCGGTGTCCAGCGAAAGCCGCACGACTTGAGGCGGTCGCGAGTGTCCGCATCTGGCTTGCCGTCGAACAACAGGCGCACGCGATTCGCCGGCGGGTCTACTTCCACCGTCACACCTTCGCCCTGCGCCTTCTGCACCGGCAGCGCGTGCATCTTTTCGAGGTGCTCCAGGCGTTGACGGACGCGGCGGACACTCGCGCCGTTGTTCTTGAGCCGGAAAAAGGCGAACCCGACTTCCCGTCCGTGAGGCGGGTTCAGCAGCTCGGCCGCTCGATCAGGCGAAAAGCCCAGCTCGACGAGTGCGAGGGTTTGCACCTCGATGCCAGCCTTCGCATGCTTGAGGATCGCCACGTTGGCCTTCTTCATTCTCATCTGATTGCGCTCAAGGTAAGCGAGCTCCACCGCCAGCCGCTCGATGGCGTCAGCATCCCCGGCCATGATCGGCCGTAAGTCGGGGCGCAGTTCACGCAGGATCGCTCGCTTAACCCGTTCGCGGTAGCCGACGGCCTCACCCAAGCGGTTGTGCGCGGCGTCGTTCCACTTCTGCGCGCGGCGGGTTGGGAAGTTCGACGGGCCGGTGATCATCCAGGAAATGCAGCGGCTGTGGCTGCTAAGCCAAGCGCGGTAACGGCTGCAGTAGCCGGCGCGATAACGCGCAAAAGCCGCATCGAGCTTGCCGAGCGTGCCGCCCTTGTTGGCCTCGTGCTTGAACTCCTCGAAGTCGCTGGCCAACGTCTGCGCGTAGTCGTTGCGGTACGACGCCGCGCGCTTCTCTGGACAAAAACTGGTGCCGCTGAAAGCTTGAACTGCAACAGCGGTCGGAATGTCGTCAATAAATTGCTCGGCTTGCATGGGTGCTCCGGTGAGACAGTGGCATTGAAAAGAGCGCAGCGGCTGACGCTGCGCCCGGCGACCCACCTGCTCAGAAGCAACCCGCCATCGCCTGCTCGTCGTTGCCTGACTTGCGCTCCGGATAGACCTGCGCCTTGATGTACGGCACCCCAGCGGAACTAAGGCGGCGCTTGCCATAGAAACGAAGCGCAAACACAGTCCGATAGTCGTCCGTGCCATCCACCTGAACTGTCTTTCCGATCACGCCATGGCGTTCGTTTTCCTTGCCCGGCGCGAGCTCCCACGAACCGTTGGCTTGGTTCTGCTCCTCTTGCCGGAAGGCGGCGCCGCCGATGTGGTTTTGGCCCTGCGGGCCGATTGAGAGGCTGATGAACTCGCGGCCTTCGTCAGTCATCTTTGCAAAAGCCGCTACCGGAATCTTCACGCGCTTCGTGTCAAGGTGGCCGGTCATCACCGGGTATGTCTTCCCAGCCTCGACCTTGCGCGGCGAGCAGGGAAACAGAGTCAACACGCCACGCGTGTCGGCGTCGATGAGATCCACAAGCTGCACCCCGTCACGGTGTGCAAACTGCATTTCGGCTTCCGCCACCAGTTTGTCCATCTCTTCATCGTGCGCAGGTGTAGCGGTGCAAGCTGGCTTGGCGGTCTTGGCGTTCGTCATGAAAGGCTCCTAGTGAGATCTGAAAGCAGGCGGCGGAGCTGCTATCTCCGGTTCATCCTGCATGGCAATGCGTTTTCATCACCATGTATTTAGTATACCACTGGAACAGTTCCAATGCAATACTTAATAGGTGGCATTTAACGACATCAATTGTTGAAATCTCCCGCCCTCCCCTCCAATCCGCCATGCAAAAGCGCTTTGAGCAACACCCAATATCTGCGAACCACCCTCCTCCACAGCCCGCCTTCACGGCCTTCGCAGGCCGCCGACACCATCAGAGGAGCATCGCGCGGTGTCCTGACCTGTGGGCAGGGCATGAGGCCGGTAGGAGCCGGCCCGGTAGGGCTGGACATCGGCCTGAGCCGATGGTCACTCCGTAGCCCGGCCGAAAGCATGCGACGACGCACCGAACTCCGCACGCTACCAACCGAACGTCGAAAGGCTTGCCAAGCTGTCGCCTGTTGCAAGAGAAGGCTGTACGGCCAGCGTAGGGGGCACAACGTGAACGCAAGCTTCGAGAAGGCAACGTCGGCGGTGCGCGGCGGCCATCCCGACTCAGTTTCCCGTGGGAAACGCACGGGTAGCCATGATGGGCACGAACTTTCGCCCAGCAGCACCCGCGTCAGGCATGCGAAGGGCTGCCGCACGCAGTCCCCAAAGGGGATGAGCGCGAAAGCGCGAACCCGCAGAACGCCGACCCGGCGACAGCCGGGGGACGCCGCGGGCGCCGGAGCTTAAAGTGGCAGAAACTGCCTTTCCCCCCTGTTATCCAGTCGATGAACAGCGGCGGCAGCATCAGTCGGCATTACCTCCGTGCCTGCGATAACCCGCACCCTCCTCGGCAGCGCCAAATACCGCAGGCGAGTCACCGCGGCTCAGTAATGACAATTCACAAATCCCGACGTCAGGCAAGACGGTCGGTGCCTGATCAGACCCAATGTAGCCCCCTGCCCTCAGGCTCAGCCGTACGCCGCCCGAACCGGATCTGTGCGAGCTGCAAGTCCACGAACGAAGGTCACACAAAGCAGTGATCGAATGGAGTCAGCTGCACGCATGCCGCTGGCTCGTTCTTTCAAGAAGGTGCTTTTCAAGGACAAACGATTACGCTAGTCCTGCTGCCGGCCGATGGATTCAAGTCCGCGACGAGCATCAATCACAACAAAGCGACGACCGTTTTCAGCCCCGCGACCTGATGTTCAGCCAAAACGCTGCCAGGTGCCCCGGGTAAAAC
>JANXMO010000183.1 GCA_025354615.1 Burkholderiales bacterium
GAGCGCACCCCTTCACGCAGGCGCAGACACTTTTTCGAGTACGCGTGTGTGTCCGTGCTCGATGGCGGGTAACGGCTTCCACCGACGGGTGTTTTCAAGATCGGTTGAGAGCTCGCGGGCATCCTGTCCGTGAGCCAGCTGCAAGTTGGAACATACCAAAATGCCTTCAGGCGCCAGCAGGTCATGCAGCCGCTGAATGATGGAAGGAGACGGTGCAAAGCCATCGAAAAAGGCCATCGAGTAGCCGGTATTCAAACGAGGCAAGACGTCTTCAAACCAGCCGGAATGAACCGTGATTCGTTCAGACAAGCCGTGCTGAAGAATCTGCTGCTGGGCCAGCAGCGCATGCTGTGCATCGCCTTCTATCGTGTCAACGTGCGTCAGGGCACTGCCATGGGCCATGCAGCAAGCGGTGTAACCCAGTGCCGTACCCAGTTCCAGTACCCGTCTCGGTTGAATCTGCATTGAAAGGCGTATCAGCGAAGGGCCGTCTTCAAACGTGTAAGCCTCACAGTTGTGCTGTCTGCGGTGTTCACGAGTGGCTTGCTGTATCGCGATATAGGGGTCGTCTTTCATGGTCAGCGGTGTTGTGCCTTCAAGCATGGTGCTTCCTGGATGAAATAAATGGATGTAGAGCGTTCAGCATCGCTTTACTCAACGTCATCGGTGAACCGTTTCAGTTTTGAACTGACTGCGGATTGCTGGGCGAGAAACTCTTTGCTGAATGTGGTTGCCAAGCTCTTATAGAGGATGCGGTCAGAAATCAGCTGCTCAAACTGCTCACTCAGCGCGCACATTCTCTTCTCCTTCAAACCCCTGCCTGCCCTGATTTCGGCAAGCCCGCCGCCACGTCACGGAACGCCAGAAGGGCCGCCTCCAAGTGCTCGATGATTTCCTGTTGCAGCACGTCTGGTGGCGGTAGGTCATCGAGGTTGTCCAGGCTCTCATCCTTGAGCCAGAAGAGGTCCAGGCTGGCCTTGTCACGCGCAATCAAGTCCTCATAGCGGTAGTACTTGAAGCGCTCGGACTCTTTCCGCTCGTGGCGGTTCTCCGGGCGATAGCAGACGATGAAGTCCTGCAGGTCATCGGGCTTCAGGGTGCGTGTCTTCAGTGTGAAGTGCTTGTTGGTGCGCAGGTCATAGAACCACACGCCCTGGGTGTGCACACGGCCATCCTTGGGCGCGTTGTCGAAGAACACCACGTTGGCCTTCACGCCTTGCGCATAAAAGATGCCGGTGGGCAAGCGCAGGATGGTGTGCACATCGCAGGTTTCCAGCAGCTTCTTGCGGATCTTTTCACCCGCGCCACCTTCGAACAGCACGTTGTCGGGCAGCACCACAGCCGCCTTGCCGTTCACCTTCAGCATGCTGACAATGTGCTGCAAGAAGTTCAGCTGCTTGTTCGAGGTGGTTTCCCAGAAGTCCTGCCGCTCGTAGGTGAGCGCGTCACGGTCTTCCTCGCCTTCCTCGTTGGTGATGGTCATGCTGCTCTTCTTGCCGAAGGGCGGGTTGGCCAGCACATAGTCCACCTTCCGCTGGGGCTCGGCAATCAGCGCGTCTGACCGATCGACCGCAGGCTCTTCTCCATCCATCTCGCCGATGTTGTGCAGGAACAGGTTCATCAGGCACAGGCGGCGCGTGTTGGGCACGATCTCATTGCCGTGGAAGGTGGCGTCGCGCAGGAACTCCTTCTGTCGCTTGTCCAGCTCGGCACCGGGCCGGGTCAACCAGTTGTAGGCACCGAGAAAGAAGCCTCCCGTGCCGCAGGCCGGGTCGGCAATCGTTTTGCCGGGCGCGGGGCGCAGGCATTCCACCATCGCCTGGATGATGGGGCGCGGTGTGAAGTACTGGCCGGCACCGCTCTTGGTGTCTTCCGCGTTCTTCTGCAGCAAGCCCTCGTAAAGGTCACCTTTGGTGTCGGCATCCATCCCCACCCAGCTCTGCTCGTCAATCATTTGCACCAGGCGCGAGAGCTTGGCCGGGTCCTGGATCTTGTTCTGGGCCTTGAAGAAAATGGCGCCCAGCATGCCGGTGCCCTGCCCCAGCTGGTGCAGCGTGGCGAGGTAGTGCGCCTCCAGCGGCTCGCCGGTTTTGCTGCGCAGGCTGGCCCAGTCATAGCCCTTGGGAATGCGCGTGTTGCGGTGGTACGGTTCCTGCGCGTACTCGTGCGCCATCTTTAGGAACAGCAGGTAAGTCAGCTGCTCCAGGTAGTCGCCATAGCCCACGCCGTCGTCGCGCAGCGTGTGGCAGAAGTTCCAGACTTTCTGGATCAGGGAAGAGGTGTTCATGTCGGGGCGTTTTCGGTGGGGCTTGCCGCGGTATAGGCTTGCCGCGGGTCCTTCGCGGCGGAATAGGCGGTTTTCAGCCGGCCAGCCTGCACCATGCGAGAAAGAGTGCGCTTGCGCAAGTCATCCGGGTCGCGATGGAGAACGTGGGCCAGCACGCGCAGCCCAAGAAAGCGGTCCGTGCACAAGGCGATCAGCGTGGCCTGCAGAACTTCGACCGGCACGCGCCCCGCCGCCGAAACCGGCCGGCTCAAGCGAACCAGCTCCTGCCGCAGCGGCTCGGGAATAGCCTCCCAGTCCAGCAGGTGAGCGTGTGTTGCTGCCTCCTCCTCCAGCAGCTCCGGTGGTTTGGCGCCTAGCTCCGGTGATTTGACACCCAGCTCCGGTGGTTTGGCACCCAGCTCCGGTGGTTTGGCGCCTAGCTCCGGTGGTTTGGCACCTAGCTCCGGTGGTTTGACGCCCGCGCTGGCTGGCCCGGCTTCTTCCATGCCCACCAGTTCAAAACCCGCCGCCGGTCGCTTTTGCCATGGCAGGAAATACACCATGCCACGGCCATTGCCGTCCGACAGCAGCAGCCTGTCGCGCACCAGGCTGCCGAGCATCTTGGTCAGATCGGCCGGGTGATCGGTGCAAATCTGCTTGAGCCGGTCGTGGCTGACCTTGCCCTCCACGTGCGCGGTAATCAGCGCAAGCTGCGCGGTTGCCGGCAGGCGGTTGAACCGCTCACCGAGGCGCTCGTCCAATTCCGCCACGGCGGCCTCGGGCACCAGGCTGCTCATGCGCAGTTCTATCAGCGTCTGCTCGGGCTCGGGCAACTCGGAAAGCACGGGCCTGCGCCAGTGCTGGCCGGCCCAGTTGGTGTAAATCTTGGGCAGGCCCGAACCGGCATGGTCACCATAGCCCACCAGCTGAAACATGGTCTGCAGCCGGCGGTTGCGGCAATCGCTGTTGCCGCCCTGAATGGCAATCTCCGGCGAAATGCGCATGCGCCCCGGGTTGCGAAAGCTGAACATGTCGGGTCGCTTGACCACCAGCACCGACACCCGGCCCGAATAGTCGGCGTGGATCAGCGTGTTGGCCAGTGCCTCGCGCAGCGCCTCATGCACCGGTGTGTCGTCGACTCGCTGCCCGTCTTGAAGCTGAAACGGCACCTTCAAATCAGCCGTCAGCTTTTGATAAGCCCGGCGGAAAAAGTCGTACAGATTGCCCGACCAGCTGCCGTCCGGCACCAGCCGGTCCACCCAGCGGTTCTCGACTTTGGGTTCCGGCCGCTCCTGGTAGTCGACCATGTAGTGCG
>JANXMO010000184.1 GCA_025354615.1 Burkholderiales bacterium
CCATCGACTCGGAGCTTTCGGGCAACATGATCGACGTCTGCCCGGTCGGCGCCTTGACCAGCAAGCCGTTTCGCTACAGCGCCCGCACCTGGGAATTGTCGCGCCGCAAATCGGTGTCGCCGCACGACAGCACCGGCACCAACCTGATCGTGCAGGTCAAGACGAACCGGGTGATGCGCGTGTTGCCGTTGGAGAACGAAGCCGTCAACGAATGCTGGATTGCCGACCGCGACCGCTTTTCATATGAGGCTTTGAACACCGAGCAGCGTTTGACCACGCCGATGGTCAAGCAAGGTGGCGAGTGGAAAGCGACCGATTGGTCGACCGCACTCGAATACGTGTCACGCAGCCTGCACAACATCAAGGCCGAACACGGCGCGGACCGCATCGGGGCGCTGGGCTCGGCGCACAGCACGGTCGAGGAATTGCACTTGCTCGCCAAACTGATGCGCGGTTTTGGCAGCGACAACGTCGACCACCGCCTGCGTCATGCCGACTTCAGCGCCGATGGCGGGCGCCAGACGGCGCGCTGGCTTGGCATGCCGATCGCCGAGTTGTCGACCCTGCAGCGCGTGCTGGTGGTGGGCTCATTCCTGCGCAAAGACCACCCCTTGTTTGCACAACGCCTGCGCCAAGCCGCCAAGCGCGGGGCGCAGATCCACAGCCTCCAGGCGGTGCAAGATGATTGGCTGGTGCCGCTTGCGTCAACACTGACGGTTGCCCCCAGTGGTTGGACCGGTGCGTTGGCCGAGGTGGCCGCTGCGGTGGCGGCACGCCTGGGTGTGGCGCTGCCCGCCGCGGCCTCGGGGTTGTTGCCGGGCGCGCCTGCCGATGCGGTGGCGGCTTCGCTGCTCAGCGGCGAACGTAAAGCCATTTTGCTGGGCAATGCCGCCGCTCAGCATCCGCAGGCTGAACAGTTGCTCGCCTGGGCGCAATGGTTGGCTGAGCACACCGGCGCCGTTGTTGGCTGGCTGGGTGAGGCGGCCAATAGCGTTGGCGCGCAGCTGGTCGGCGCCATGCCGCTGCAAGGCGGGCTGAACGCGGCGCAGATGCTGGGCGCTTCCACCGCCACGGGCGCCGCCCCGGCAGCGCTGAAAGCCTGTTTGCTGCTCAACCTGGAGCCGGCTTTCGATGCCGCCAACGCGATGGCAGCCGTGGCCGCCCTTCAAGGCGCTTTGCTGGTGGTGGCGCTGACCCCGTTCAAAAACGCAGCGCTGGACTGCGCGGACGTGCTGTTGCCGATTGCTGCGCCCTTCGAGAGCGCCGGCACCTTCATCAATGCCGAGGGTCGGGTGCAAAGTTCGCATGGCGTGGTCAAACCGCCCGGCGAAACGCGGCCCGCCTGGAAAGTGTTGCGCGTGCTGGGCAACCTGCTCGAAGTGCCTGGCTTTGAATTTGAAAGCGTTGAAGACGTGCGTCTGCAAGCGCTGGGCGAGCCGTCATCGGTGGCCAACCGCCTGAGCAATGCGGCGGTGGTGGCGCCTGCCCCGTTGGTCGAGCCGCTCAGCGGTCTGGAGCGCATTGCCGATGTGCCGATTTACTGCACCGATTCAATGGTGCGCCGCGCGCCCTCGCTGCAATTGACGGCCGATGCGCGGGCGCCGGTGGTCGGCGTTCCCGCGGCCTTGTGGGCACAGCTGGGCCTTGACGACGGCGCGCTGGTTCGCGTGTCGCGGGGCGACGCCAGTGCGGTTTTGCCGGCGCGCAAAGACGCCACGCTGGCTGCCAACACCGTGCGTGTGCCGGCCGGCCACGCCAGTACGGCGGCGTTGGGGTCCTTGTTCGGCCCCTTGTCGCTCGAGAAAGCCTGAGGCGCCATCCGTGGTCGATACCTTCGTCGCATTTGGCCAGGTCCAACTCGGCCCGTTTTGGCCAACCGCCTGGGCCTTGATTCGCATCATTTGCGTCGTGCTGCCCTTGATGGGCTGCGTTGCCTACCTGACGTTGTGGGAACGCAAAGCCATCGGCTGGACGCAGATTCGTCCCGGTCCCAACCGCGTCGGTCCTTGGGGCTTGTTGACGCCGATTGCCGATGCGGTGAAGTTGATTTTCAAGGAAATCATCTTGCCGACTGCCGCCAGCAAGGGCTTGTTTCTACTCGGGCCGGTGATGACCATCATGCCGGCATTGGCCGCCTGGGCCGTCGTGCCCTTCGGCCCGGAAGTCGCATTGGCAAACATCAACGCCGGCCTGTTGTTTTTGATGGCCATCACCTCGCTCGAGGTTTATGGCGTCATCATTGCGGGCTGGGCGTCGAACTCCAAATATGCTTTTCTCGGTGCGCTGCGCGCCTCGGCGCAAATGGTCAGCTATGAAATCGCCATGGGCTTTTCTTTGGTCGTGGTGCTGATGGTCAGTGGCAGCCTGAACATGACCGACATCGTCGAGCAGCAGGCGCATGGGCGTTTTGCCGGCATGGGGTTGACGTTTTTGTCGTGGAACTGGTTGCCGCTGTTGCCGATCTTCGTCGTGTACTTCATCTCGGGGCTGGCTGAAACCAACCGCCACCCGTTCGATGTGGTCGAAGGAGAGTCCGAGATCGTCGCCGGCCACATGATCGAGTACTCGGGCATGTCGTTCGCGATGTTCTTCCTGGCCGAATACGCGAACATGATCTTGGTATCGACGCTGGCGGTCACGCTATTTCTGGGCGGCTGGCTGTCACCTTTCGACAACGCGGTGTTCAATGCCGTTCCGGGCTGGATCTGGCTGGGCCTCAAAACCTTCGTCGTGGTCACCATGTTTCTGTGGATACGTGCCACCTTTCCGCGCTACCGCTATGACCAGATCATGCGGCTGGGCTGGAAGATTTTCATTCCCATCACCTTGATCTGGCTGGTGGTGGTCGGGCTGTGGATGCAGTCGCCGTGGAACATCTGGACGTGGGTCAAGGCCGCATGAGCACCGTTGCATCGTTGAAATCGTTTTTCAGCAGTTTTTTTCTGCTGGAATTGCTCAAGGGCATGCGCTTGACCGGGCGGCACTTTTTTTCGCCCAGCATCACCGTGCAGTTTCCGGAAGAGCACACGCCGCTGTCGCCGCGTTTTCGCGGGCTGCATGCGTTGCGCCGCTATGAAAACGGCGAGGAGCGTTGCATCGCCTGCAAGCTGTGCGAAGCCGTTTGTCCGGCGCTGGCCATCACGATCGAAAGCGAAATACGCGACGATGGCTCGCGCCGCACCACCCGCTACGACATCGATCTGACCAAGTGCATCTTCTGCGGTTTCTGCGAAGAAAGCTGCCCGGTCGACTCGATCGTGGAAACCAACATCCTTGAATACCACGGCGAAAAGCGCGGCGACCTGTACTTCACCAAAGACATGCTGCTGGCCGTGGGCGACCGTTACGAAAAAGAAATTGCCGCGAACAGGGAGGCTGATGCGCGCTATCGCTGAGCCGGCGCCTGGCCCAGCGCCGTCTTCACAGGGCTTTTTGCCCCACGACAGCGTGCCCTCTTGACCCATGAACACAACCTCCGCGCTTTTTTACGTCTTCTCGGCCGTGCTGCTGTTCGCGGCTTTTCGCGTCATCACCGCGCGCAGCCCGGTTTATGCCGTGCTCTACCTGGTGTTGGCCTTCTTCTCGGCTTCTTGCGTCTGGATCCTGCTACAGGCGGAATTCCTGGCCATCTCGCTGGTGCTCGTCTACGTCGGCGCGGTGATGGTGCTGTTCTTGTTCGTCGTGATGATGCTCGACATCAACATCGACACGCTGCGCGAGGGCTTCTGGAAGCACTTTCCAATAGCCGCCTTCGTCGGCGTGGTCATCGCGCTTGAAATGGCAGCGGTGCTGCTGGGCGGCTTCCGTCTGAGTGATGCGCCGGTGACGGACGCCGCGTCGTTCAAGCTGGGCAACACCAAGCTGCTCGGCATCGAAATCTACACGCGGTATTTGTACCCGCTGCAGATTGCGGCGGTGCTGCTGCTGGTGGCCATCATCGCCGCCATCGCGCTGACTTTGCGCCACCGCAAGGATTCCAAGGCCATCAGCCCGGCGCTGCAAGTGCGTGTCAAAAAAGCCGACCGCATCCGCATCGTCAAAATGAAAACCGCGGGTGACTTGGCCGCCAGCATTCCCGGCGCGCCGCCCGCGCCCACCGGAGAAGCACCATGATCACGCTGGGCCACTATTTGACGCTGGGCGCGCTGTTGTTCGCCTTGTCGGTGATCGGCATTTTCCTGAACCGCAAAAATTTGATCGTGCTGCTGATGGCGATCGAGCTGATGCTGCTGGCGGTCAATCTGAATTTCGTCGCCTTTTCCCATTACCTGGGCGACATGGCAGGCCAGGTGTTCGTGTTTTTCATTCTTACAGTGGCGGCTGCCGAATCGGCTATCGGGCTGGCCATTCTGGTGGTGCTGTTCCGCAACCGCGCCACCATCAACGTCGATGAGCTCGACGCCTTGAAGGGCTGACGAGCGCTTCGGCAACAACCTGATCCATGGCTGCACAACTCTCCCAACCTCTGCTGCTCGCGGTGCCCTTGGCGCCATTGGCGGGTTCCCTGATCGCCGGGCTGCTCGGACGCTTGGTCGGCCGCCGCGGCGCACACACCGCTACCATTTTGGGCGTGCTGATCGCGTTCGTGCTGTCGCTGCTGACCTTGCAGGCCGTGGTCGTCGACGGTGCCCGTTTCAACGCCACGGTTTACGAATGGATGGCCTTGGGCGGCTTGAAAATGGAAGTCGGCTTCCTGGTCGACGGATTGACGGCGATGATGATGTGCGTCGTCACATTCGTCTCGCTGATGGTGCACCTCTACACCATCGGCTACATGGCCGATGACCCGGGCTACCAACGCTTTTTCAGCTACATCTCGCTGTTCACATTCGCCATGCTGATGCTGGTGATGAGCAACAACCTGCTGCAGCTGTTCTTCGGCTGGGAGGCCGTCGGCCTGGTCAGCTACCTGTTGATCGGCTTTTGGTATACCAAGCCAACGGCCATCTTCGCCAACATGAAGGCTTTTCTGGTCAACCGCGTCG
>JANXMO010000255.1 GCA_025354615.1 Burkholderiales bacterium
AGCGCGTCGTGCGACGGTTTGAAGAAGGTCCACTGATCGCCTTCGAAGTCAACGCCGAGGGCCGGCGCCAGCATGGCGTGCGGGTCGAGATCGAGCGCGTGCAGCAGCTCGATCCACAGATCGATGTAGCAGTTCTTCTCGGGCCACAGCGCGGCTTCGCCGTGCAGCGCGTGCGGCTGGTGGCGGGCTGCTTCCCAGCCGGCCAGCGGTTGCAGCGGGGCCAGCACTGCCGTCACGCCGGCCACAGCTGGGTGCGCACGTCGGCCGGCCAGGCGGCGGTGTCGAAACCGTGCGTTTTGATCAGCGCCAGCACGACGCGTTCAAGACCGAAGCCCAGGCAGGCGGTGTGCGCCACGGCGCTGTCGGCGCAGCGGATGCCGAAGGTCGACGTGAAGTGCTCCTGGTGCCAGTTGAACGAGCAGATGGCGGTCGGCCGGGTGGCGGAAATCACCGGCACCATGATTTCGAACTTCAGCCGCTGCTCGCGCTGGCTGGTCGCCATCATGCGGCCGGCGCGGCCAAAGAAGGGGTCGTTGGCAACGTCACTGGCCGCCGCCAGGCCAAGGCCGCGCAGCAGCGTCAAGGCGCGTTGCAGCCAGTCGTCACGCCAGGCTTCCACTTGCGCTGGCGGCCCGACGCGAATGAACTCGCGCATGCGGAACGACTGCAGCCGCGTCGGCTCGTCGGACGGTTCATGGCGGTAGCACCAGTTGCGCGTCGTCACCAGCCGGCCGCCGTCGGGCAACAGGCCGCTGAACAGTGGATATACCGGGTAGCAGGCGGCGGGCAGCAGCATGACGCCGGTGGGCTCGAGCAGGTCGTCCCAGCGCTGGCCGTCGTGAACGCGTTGCGACAGCTCGCGTGCCACCGCGTCGGCGCCGAAAAAGCTGTGCACGCTGCCGATGAGCTGCGGAAAGTTGTCGAGATAGCCCAGCCGCTCGATCATTTCGCGCGCGATCAGCGGTGGGAAGGTGAAGGCTTCGGCGCCGTCGCCCGCTGCGCCGCGCATCACCAACGCGTCAAAGCGTTCCAGGATGTCCTCGAACACCGCGCCGCGGCCCCAGCCGCCTTTGACAGCCGTTGGCACGATCAGGCCGTGCGCCGCGAGCGCATCGTGGAAGGCGCGCGGGTCGTAGGGGTCGTGTGCGTCGTCAGTCATCTTTGAACACCAGCAGCATGGAAGCGTTTTTCGCCGCGATCCGGTCGTTGGACACCATCAGCGAGGCCGACAGCGCGTCGCGGTAATGCCGCCCCACGCTGTACGGCCCGTCGTTTTTGTAGCCTTGCACGCCGATGATCTGCAACGCGGCGTGAACGATTTTGGGCGCCTGCTCGGAGCTGGCGATCTTCAGGTTGTTGAGCTTGAGCGACCAGCCCATGCCGGCCAGCGCCGCGGCGTCACGGCCTTGCTCGACCAGCGCGTCGAAGGCCTGTGCCAGCGAGCGCCAGTGCTCGCGCATCGCCTGCAGCTGCACCGTCAGCTCGGCCAGCGCGGTGGCGGCGGGCGGCGTGCTGCCCGGGGTTTTGCGCGCCTGCGCGCGCACGGAGGCTGCGGCGCGGGCATGGGCGCCGCCGCCAATGCCGCTCCACAGCGCGCTCCACAAAATATGCGCATACGGCACCATCGACAGCGCTGAAATGTCGGCATAAGGCACCGGCAGCACGTACTCGAGCGGCCCGCTGGCCGCCATCTCGAAGCCCGGGCTGCAGGTGCCGCGCATGCCCAGCGTGTCCCAGGCCGTGGTTTGCAGCAGCGAATAGTCAGCCTGGCGCACCAGCACCAGCACCTGGTCACTGGCGGCGGCACTGGCGTCGCGCCGGGCGGTCACGAGCAGTGCATCGGCATGTTGCGCATACGACGCGGTGGTGGCGCTTTTCTGCAGCGTGAAGCGCCCGATTTCAGGTGCAGCCTCAACGGCGCACACGCTTGAGCGCGTGTCGCCATACGTGCCGACTTCCGATGTGATCGACGCCAGCAGCCACTGCCGCTCACACAGCTCGTGCAAAAAAGCCAGCAGCGCGGGCACGTCGCCGTGGTGCCGCATCAGGCAGGCGACCTGGATGTAATGCATGGCCAGCACCATCGCGCTGGACGCGCAGGCCTGTGCCAGCGTGGCGACCAGCGCGGCGAGTTGACGCATGTCGCACCCTGCGCCGCCAAACGCTTGCGGCAGCGGCGCCGAGAGCAGCCGCGCCTGCCGCAGCGCGGCCAGCGTTTCAGCGGGAAAGCGGGCCTGCGCGTCGACGTCAACTGCGTGAAGCGCCGCCACCTCGCTGGCAATGCGTTTCATGGCGTCTTGCAGCGGTGGTGGGGAAAGCGGGTCGGACATGGGCGGCATGGGTGCAAACATCGAATGGAACAGCGGGTGCTGGGGGCGCTGCTGAACGGGTCGTCGCGCAGCGCCCCGGCCATGGAAGCCTGTTCAGCAAGCCTTGGGCGTGAACGATTATCGGCAGGAAGCCCCGTG
>JANXMO010000281.1 GCA_025354615.1 Burkholderiales bacterium
TAAATGCCAGGCGAAGAATGGCCCTGGATGTAGAGCAAGTCACCGCCATGCGTGCCACCGGCGGCGGTGTCGTCGGCATGCCAGAAATGGTTGAAACCGGCGCCAAACATCGTGGCCAGCGAGGCAAAACTGCTGATGTGCCCCCCCAGATCACCGCCATCGTCGGGGTGCAGCCGATTGGCTTTCACGACCATCGCCATGGCATTCCAGCGCATGTAGGCACGCAGCCGCTCTTCTAAATCCAGCTGGCCGGGACAGCGCTCTTCCTGATCCGTTGGAATGGTGTTGACGTAGGCCGTATTGGCGGAAAAAGGCACGTCGACGCCCGCTTGGCGGGCATGGTCGATCAGCGTTTCCAGCAAGAAATGCGCACGCTCACCACCTTCAGCGCCGATCACGGCGGACAACGCATCGAGCCACTCGCGGGTTTCCTGCGAATCGCTGTCGTTGGCAGCGGCGCCGATGAACGACTCAGGCATGGCGGACATGTCGTCTCCTGGTTTTTTTGGAATGGCGCGCAGTCTCGCACAACTCGCCGCTATTTCATTCAATCCTTCATGGAAGGCTGGCCTGGATAATCACGGCATGTTTGCCATTTCACCCCGCGCCGGACGCGACAAGAAAGCCCCGGGCCGCTTGTTTGACCGCTGGTGGGGGCAGCAGTCGGCCAGCCGCCAGGATCGATTTGCCACGTTGGGGCCGCTGGTCTCCGTGATGCTGTTTTTGGCCGCCATCATTTCCTCCTTCTGGTATTTGCGCAACGAGGAGTTCGAACGCGAGACCGAGTCGATTCGGCGCGACACCGAAGTGGCGCAACAGGAAATTCGTTTGCGCCTGATGGACAATCAGGAGCAGCTGATGCGCCTGGCACGCGAAATCATGCTGCATCCGCCCAGCCCAGCTGAATTTACAAACCAGGTCACCCGCCTGGTGCACGACCGGCCCGAGATCACCCGCCTGCTTTGGTTGAACGCGGACCGCTCGCCCCGCGCGGCGTTCAGCGTGCCCGGTGTCTATGCCGACCCTGTCTCGGACGATGAAAATGGTCAGTCGGTGCCGCGCAAAGGGCAGGTCAGCGCTGCCGAACGGGCGTTCATGGCCGCGCGCGACCGCCGTCAGCCGGTGCTGTCGGCGCCGTTCAACGACATGGAAGGCCTGCCGGTGGTGCAGCTGCACGTGCCGCTGAGCGAACGTGGCGGCTTCAATGGCGTGCTGGTGGCCGACTACTCGCTGGAAACACTGGTGCGCTTTCGCATCCCGGCCGAGCTGTCGAAACGGCACACCATCAGCCTGATTGATGCGCAAGACCAAGTGCTGGCCAGCACCGTGGCGCGCCAACCAGGCCAGCGCGCGCGGCCGGCGCCGGTGGTGCATGTGGTGCCGGTGATGCCATCGGACGACACGCTGTTCTTGCGTGGCCAGGGTTACCGCACATCAATCGGTCTGATCGGCAACACGTTGTTCTGGATGGTGGTCGCCTTGAGCGTTTTAACGGGCTGGATGTTGCTGGGTACCTGGCGCCATATGCGCGGCCGCTCGCAGATGCAAAGCGCGTTGGCAACCGAGGCCAACTTCCGCAGGGCGATGGAAAACTCGATGCTCACCGGCATGCGGGCGATGGACATGGAAGGCCGCATCACCTACGTCAACCCCGCGTTTTGCGCGATGACGGGGTTCGAGGAGCACGAGATCGTCGACATCCTGCCGCCATTTCCCTACTGGCCAACCACGCGCCATGAAGAAAACAGCCGGTTGTTCCAGCAGGAGCTGGAAGGGCGCAGCCCGGCCGGCGGCATTGAAATCAAGGTGATGCGAAAGGACGGCAGCTTGTTCGATTCGCGCATGTACGTGTCGCCGCTGATCGACTCGAAAGGCCAGCAAACCGGCTGGATGACGTCGATGACCAACATCACCGAAGCCAAGCGCATCCGCGACCAACTGTCGGCGTCGCATGAACGGTTCACGACGGTGCTCGAGTCGCTCGATGCCGCGGTGTCGGTATTGTCGGTGCAGCAGGGCGAGCTGCTGTTTGCCAACCGGTCCTACCGCGTCTGGTTCGGAGCTGACGCGCTGGGCCATGCCATGTTGTCGGGCGATGACAGCCCGTTCACCGGGCCGGTGTCAGGCTTTGACGACGCGGTCGAAAGCATGGGCGGCCTGCCGACACAGGCCATCACCGAAGCCGGATCGGACTCCCATGAAGTGTTCGTCGACACGCTGGCCAAGTGGTTCGACGTGCGGTCGCGCTATCTGCAGTGGACCGACGGCCGCCTGGCGCAAATGCTGATCGCCACCGATGTGACAGTGCGCCGCAACGCCGAAGCCGTGGCCGCCAGCCAGGCCGAGCAAGCGCAGGTCACCAGCCGGCTGGTGACGATGGGCGAAATGGCGTCGTCCGTGGCGCATGAGCTGAACCAGCCGTTGACGGCAATTGCCAACTATTGCAGCGGCATGGTTTCGCGCATCCGTGACAACGCCATCGAGCGTGACGACCTGGTGGCGGCGCTCGAAAAAACGTCGCGGCAGGCGCAGCGGGCCGGGCAAATCATTCACCGTATCCGTGCGTTCGTGAAACGCAGCGAGCCGCAGCGGGTGGAGGCCGATGCCAGAGTCATCGTGGAAGACGCGCTGGAGCTGGCCAGCATCGAACTGCGACGGCGCAAGATTGCCATCAAAACCTACATTGCCCAGCGGCTGCCGGTCCTGAAAGTTGACCCCATCCTGATCGAGCAGGTGGTGCTGAACTTGATCAAGAACGCCGCTGAAGCCATCGATGGCGCCAACCTGCCGACGGCGCGGCGCAACATCGAACTGCGGGTATTGCCACAGCACAGCAGCGAAGAAGGCGAAGTGATCGAGTTCAGCGTCACTGACACCGGCCCCGGCATCAAGAACGAGGTGATCACACGCCTGTACGAAGCTTTTTTCTCGACCAAGGCTGAAGGCATGGGTATTGGCTTGAGCCTGTGCCGCTCGATCATCGAGTCGCATCGCGGCCGAATCAAAGCCCAGAACCTCTACAATGCCGACGCGGTGATCGGTTGTCGTTTTTCATTCACGCTGCCGGTGGAAATCTCGCCCCACGAAGTCCCAAATCCTCTCAACCCGGCACTGACTTCATGAGTTTGATACCGAAGAAAGGCACTGTTTACGTCGTCGACGATGACGAAGCGGTGCGCGATTCATTGCAGTGGCTGCTCGAAGGAAAGGACTACCACGTCAAGTGCTTCGACTCGGCAGAATCGTTTCTCTCCCGCTTCGACCCGCGTGAAATCGCTTGCCTCATTGCCGATATCCGCATGGACGGCATGAGCGGCCTGGAACTGCAGGACCGCCTGATGGAGCGCAAAAGCCCGCTGCCCATCGTCTTCATCACCGGCCACGGTGACGTGCCGATGGCCGTCACGACGATGAAAAAAGGCGCGATGGATTTCATCGAAAAGCCGTTCAAGGAAGAAGATTTGCTGGGTTTGGTCGAGTACATGCTGGACCAAGCCCGCGCCGCTTTTTCACAGCACCAGGAAGCCGCCAGCCGCGATGCCTTGCTGTCACGCCTGACCGCACGCGAGTCGCAGGTGCTGGAGCGCATCGTGGCCGGCCGCTTGAACAAGCAGATTGCGGACGATCTGGGCATCAGCATCAAGACCGTTGAAGCCCATCGCGCCAACATCATGGAAAAAGTGAATGCCAACACGGTGGCCGATTTGCTGAAAGTGGCTCTTGGCGCACAGGTCAGGCCTTGAAGCGCCGCACCTACTCTTTTTTCAATCGGGGCCGCCAGCAAGCGGCCTCGTCCATTTCAATCGTTCCCCCATGCCTGCTCAACTGATCGACGGCAACGCGCTGTCGCGGCGCCTGCGCGTCGATCTTGCCGCCAGCGCCCGCGGCTTGGCTGCCCGCGGCGTCACGCCGGCGTTGGCGGTGGTGCTGGTGGGAGAGGACCCGGCCAGCCAGGTCTACGTGCGCAACAAGGTCAAGGCGTGTGAAGACAACGGTTTGCGTTCGGTGCTCGAAAAGTACGAGGCCACGCTGAGCGAAGCCGCATTGCTGGAACGCATTGCGGCGTTGAATGGTGATCCCATGATCCACGGCATTTTGGTGCAGATGCCCTTGCCGCCGCATATCGACCCGCAGCGGGTGATTGCCGCCATTTCAACCGCCAAGGACGTCGACGGTTACTCCACGCTGAGCGCCGGCGAACTGATGACGGGCGCCGCCGGATTTCGTCCGTGCACGCCGGCCGGCTGCATGGCGCTGATTGCCAGTACCGGAATAAATCTGCGCGGCAAGCATGCCGTCGTCATCGGGCGCAGCAACACCGTGGGCAAACCGATGGCGTTGTTGCTGCTGCAAGCACATGCCACGGTCACCATCTGCCACAGCGCCAGTGTCGACATGGCCCGCCACACGCGGCAGGCCGACGTGCTGGTGGCCGCCGTGGGTCGCCGCGGCACGGTCACTGCCGACATGGTCAAACCCGGCGCCGTGGTGATCGACGTCGGCATCAACCGTGATGACGCCGGCCAGCTGTGCGGCGATGTGGACTTTGCGGGCGTGGCCGAAGTGGCCGCCTTCATTTCGCCCGTCCCTGGCGGCGTGGGCCCGATGACGATCACGCAGTTGCTGGCCAACACACTGGAGGCGGCGGAACACGCCGCAGGCGCGCCATGAACAACCCTTTGTTATCGCCCCACGACTTACCGCTGTTTGCCGACATTCTTCCCAAGCACGTCGCGCCGGCCCTCGCCGTGCTGCTGGCCGAGGCCGATCAAGCCCTCGAACGTGCGGTCAGCGACGCCGTGCCGGCCGATTACGACGCGGTTTCAGCGGTGCTGGACACTGCCTCCGAGCGGCTGTCCGCCGCCTGGGGCGCCATCGGCCACCTGAACGCGGTAGCCGACACGCCCGAGCTGCGCGCCGCCTACACCGCGGCCCTGCCGCAGGTCACCGACGTCATGACCCGCCATGCGGCCGATGAACGGCTCTACAACAAATACAAGACGATTGCCGCCAGCGGCCAGGTGCTGCCACCGGCCCGCCGCCGCGCGCTGGACAACGCGATGCGCGACTTCGTCCTCGCTGGCGCCGAGCTGCAAGGCTCGGCCCGCGAGCGCTTTCAGAAGCTGCAGGCGCTGCAGGCGGAACTGGCGCAGAAGTTCTCGGAAAACGTGCTCGATGCAACCGACTGCTACATCTATATCGCCAGCGCCGACGAACTGGCCGGCGTACCCGGCGACGTGGTGCAGGCCGCACGCGCTGAGGCAGCGGCGGAAGGCCACGACGGGCACAGGATGACGCTGCACTTTCCTTGCTACTTCCCGGTGCTGCAGTACGGGAAAAACCGGGCGCTGCGTGAACGCCTGTACCGGGCCTACACCAGCCGGGCCAGCGAACTGGGCGACCCGGCGCAGGACAACAGCGCTGTCATGGCCGAGCTGACGGCACTGCGCCAGGAAGAAGCGCAATTGCTGGGTTACAGCCACTACGCTGCGGTATCGCTGGTGCCGAAGATGGCCCGCACCGCCGCGCAGGTGAACGACTTTTTGCTGGGCCTGGCGCGCCGTGCCCGCCCGCACGCCGAGCGCGACCTGGCCGAGTTGCTTGAGTTCGCACGCAGCGAACTCGGGCTGAACGACTTGCAGGCCTGGGACATCGCCTATGCCAGCGAAAAGCTGAAAGAGCAACGCTACGCTTTCAGCGAGCAAGAGGTCAAGCTCTACTTCACCGAGCCCAAGGTGCTAGAGGGCTTGTTTCACATCATCGAAACCCTGTTCGAGGTCAGCATTCGGCCTGACGAAGCGCCGGTGTGGCACCCCAGCGTGCGGTTTTTCCGCATCGAGCGGGCGGGCACACTGGTCGGTCAGTTCTACCTGGACCCTTACACCCGTTCCGGCAAGCGGCCGGGCGCGTGGATGGACGTGGTGCGTAGCCGCTGGCGGCGCCCCGACGGCCGGCTGCAGACGCCGGTGGCGCACCTGGTGTGCAACTTCGCGCCGCCTGTCGCCGTCGATGGTGTGCCACGGCCGGCGCTGCTGACGCACGACGATGTTTCCACTCTGTTTCACGAATTCGGCCACGGCCTGCATCACTTGCTGACGCAGGTCGACGACCTGGGCGTGTCAGGCATTTCAGGTGTCGAGTGGGACGCGGTCGAACTGCCCAGCCAGTTCATGGAAAACTTCTGCTGGGAATGGGACGTGCTGAAGCGGCTGACCGCCCACGTCGACACCGGTGAGCCGCTGCCGCGCGCGCTGTTCGAGCGCATGCTGGCCGCCAAGAACTTTCAAAGTGGCTTGCAAACCCTGCGTCAGGTTGAATTCTCTTTGTTTGACATGCGGCTGCATGCACAACCCGGCCGGCAACAGGACATTCAGGCGCTCGTCGACGAGGTACGCAGTGAAGTCTCGGTGTTGAAGCCGCCCGCCTTCAACCGTTTTCAGCACAGTTTTTCGCACATTTTTGCCGGCGGCTATTCAGCCGGCTATTACAGCTACAAGTGGGCCGAGGTGCTGTCGGCCGATGCCTGGTCCGCTTTCGAGGAAACCGCGCGGCCCGACACCGGCGTGCTGAACGTCGAAACCGGGCGGCGCTATCGGCAGGCGGTTCTCGAAACCGGTGGCAGCCGCTGTGCGCTCGACAGCTTCAAAGACTTTCGTGGCCGTGAACCCACCATTGATGCCTTGCTGCGCCACCAGGGCATGGCTTGATATGCGGCGCACCAGCGGCCAGATTGCAGACATGAACTTTTCCACACCGTCTTTTCCCAACACCCGTCGGCTGCGCCGCTGCGCGCAGGGCCTGGTGTTGTGCACCAGCGGGCTGCTGACGGCCTTTCCCTGCCAGGCCCTCTACAAAGTGATTGCCCCCGACGGCAAAGTGACCTTCACCGACCGGCCGCCCCCCACAGCCGCTGGCGACCGCGTCACACCCATCACCGCAGCAGGCAATGCGCCGGCAGCCGTGCCGCTGCCGCTCGAGTTGCGCCAAGCCAGCAGCAAATACCCGGTCACGCTTTACGTGACGGCCGGCTGTGAACCCTGCGAAGCGGGCCGGCTGCTGCTGCGCCAGCGCGGTATCCCGTACAGCGAAAAGCAGGTTGTGACGGCTGACGACAGCGATGCGCTGCAACGCCTGTCCGGCTCGCGCACCTCGCCCACGCTGACGATCGGCGCTCAGGCGCTGACCGGCTTGTCGGCCGAGGTCTGGCATTCGTATCTCGACTCAGCGGGCTACCCGCGCGAATCTCGCTTGCCATCGAACTATGTTTTCAGCGCCGCCACGCCGTTGACCGAGCGCCGTGACGCCGGCCGGCCGCTGGCCGCATCGGCTGCTGTGCGCGCAGCGCCAGCGGCACGCATCACACCGCCCGCCCCAGCAGCCGATCCCGCCAACCGCATCCGCTTCTGACGCCCTGATCGGCCCTGCCCCGACTTCACAGCAGCCGCGTTTTTTCTTCGGCGGCGTCGGCCATGTCGACCGCATCGCCGGGCAACGCAGGCGGCAAAATGATTTGCGCCTCGGCGTCGCTCATCGCCTCGACAGCTTTGAGCTTGCGCGTCATCACGTTGGTGCGGGTTTGCGCTTCGTCGATGGTGCTGCTGGCTTCGTCAAGCTTTTTCTTGGTTTTGGCCAGCACCGCGCCGAACTTGGCGAATTCGGTTTTGACTGCGCCCAGCACTTCCCACACCTCTGAGGAGCGTTTTTCCAGCGCCAGCGTGCGAAAGCCCATTTGCAGGCTGTTCAGCGTGGCCAGCAGCGTGGTCGGCCCGGCCAGGGTCACGCGGTGCTCGCGCTGCAGCGCTTCCATCAGGCCCGGCCGGCGCAGCGCCTCGGCATACAGGCCTTCGGTCGGCACGAACAGGATGGCGAACTCGGTGGTGTGTGGCGGCGACACGTATTTGTCGTGAATGGTTCGCGCCTCCAGGCGCAGGCGTGCCTCGATGGCGCGGCCGGCGGCCTCGGCGGCGGGTGCATCGGCACGCTCTTGCGCGTCGAGCAAGCGCTCGTAATCTTCACGCGGGAATTTGGCGTCGATCGGCAGCCACAGCGGCACGCCGTCGTCACGCCGGCCGGGCAGGCGGATGGCGAACTCAACCCGCGCGCCGCTGCCCGGCACGGTTTCGACGTTGGTGGCGTATTGCCCGGGTGTGAACACTTGTTCCAACAAGCCGGCCAGTTGCACTTCGCCAAACACGCCACGTGACTTCACATTTGTCAGCACCCGGTTCAGCGCGCCCACGTCTTTCGCCAGCACCTGCATTTCGCCCAGGCCGCGATGCACTTGATCCAGCCGGTCGGCCACTTGCTTGAAACTCTCGCCCAGGCGCTGCTCCAGCGTGGCGTGCAGTTTTTCATCGACAGTGGCGCGCATCTGCTCCAGCTTGTGCTCGTTGCCCTGCTGCAGCGCACCCAGCTTTTGCTCGACAGCGCTGCGCATGTCGCCCAGCCGCTGTTCGCTCGACAAAGTCAGCGCGCGCAACTGGTCGGCCAGCGCGTCTGACAACCGCTGCAGCGCATTCGCCTGCTGCTCGCCGAGCCGGGCCAGGCTGGCATCTTGTGCCTCGCGCGCCGCGTGCGCCTGCTGCGCCAGCGCGGCCGTGGCCTGGCGCAGTGTGTCGGCCAACAGCTGCTGGGTGGCTGCCAGTTGGGTGCGAAAGCTGTCGATCTGCTCGTTTTGTGTGCGCGCCACATCGCTCTGCTGTGCCAGCAGCGTTTGTTGAAAGCTCGCCAGCGTTTGCCCGAGCTCGGCGCGCGTGCCCTGCGCGCTGCGCGCCAGCTCGTCGCGCAGTTCGCGTTCCAGGCGGTCCAGCTGCGGCGCCACGGCACTGGAGGACGGCCGCAGCACCAGCCACAACGTGAGCACGAAAACGAGCGCCAGCAGCGCGGTCGACAGGGCGTTGAACAGCATCCTCAGATTGTCGCAGCCGGCTTGCGCAGCCGGCGTTCAGCAAGGTCGAACGCCACTTGCACCAGCAGCGCCAACACCGCCGCCGGCAAGGCACCGGCCAGCATCAGCGCGCTGTCATTGACTGCCAAACCAGCGACGATGCGTTCGCCAAACCCGCCCGCGCCGATGAAAGCCGCCACCGTCGCGGTGCCGATGTTGATCACAGCCGCCGTTTTGACGCCCGCCAGCAGCGTGGGCAGCGCCAGTGGCAGCTGCACCTCGCGCAGCACCTGGCGCGGTGTGAGGCCCAGCGACAGCCCGGCCTGCGCCAGGCCGGGCGGCACGCCCTGCAGCCCGGCGTGGGTGTTGCGCACGATGGGCAGCAGCGCGTAAAGCCAAAGCGCAATCAACGCCGGCAGCAGCCCAATGCGGCCTACCAGGGCGATCAAAAACGCCAGCAGCGCCAGCGACGGCACTGTCTGGAGCACCGCCACCGCGCCCAACAGCCACCCGGAAAGACGCGGCCAGCGCCAAGCCGCCACGCCGAGCGGCACGCCGCTGAGCACCGCCACCATCAACGAGCCGAAAACCAGCCACAGGTGCTGCAAAGTCAGCCGGCCGAGGTCGGCAGCGAACAGCCGTTGCCACAACCCGGCGTGAACGGGCGCTGTCGCAGGCGCCGGGCGGCCGTCGTCAGCCGTAGCCAGGAATTGCCGCGCCACCTCGGCAAACGGTACACCGTCCAACTCGGCCCGCGCGTTCATCGCGACCATCGCCGCCGCGTCAATGCGCCCTTCCAACGCCCGCAGCGGCGCCTCGTCCAGCGTCTTTCGCATCAGCAGCACCGCGTCGTAGGCCGGAAAATGCGCCCGGTCATCGCGCAGCACCCGCAGCCCCTCGCGGCCGACCCGCGCGTCGGTCAAATAGACGTCGATCAGGTCGATGCGCTGAGCGCGCAACGCTTCATAGGCCAGGCCGTGGTCGAGGCCGGCGCCGGGCTGCAGCGGCAGACCGTAGGCTTTTTTCAGCCCGGCCCAGCCGTCGGCACGCTGCAAAAATTCATGCGACAGGCCGGGCCGCAAGCCCGCTGCCTGCGGCCGGCGCAGGTCGGAAATGCACACGATGCCCAGTTGCGCCGCCTGCGCCTCGCGCATCGCCAGCGCATACGTGTTGTTGAAACCCAGCGGCACGGCAGCCTTGAGCCCGCGTGGCGCCAATAGCGCGTTCAACTCCGCCAGGCTGGGATTGCCGTCCTGCTTGAGCAGTTCCCGAACAATGGTGCCGGTGTACTCCGGATAAACATCGACGGCGCCGCTGGCCAGCGCTTGCTCGAGCAAACCGGTGTTGCCCAGGCCCTGCCGGTGTTCAGCCGGCGTACCGGCGGCCCGCAGCGTCTGGCTGACGATTTCACCGAGGATGTACGACTCGGTAAAACGTTTCGAGCCGACCGTCACCGGGGTTTCAGCGGCTGTAGCTGCGCCGCCGCTGGCGCCCATGCATACCGCAACAATCCAGACGCACCACCGCCAACCGCGCATCAGACCGCCGGCTTGTCAATGCGCCGACGGCTGGCCCGCCGCGGCGCCGCGGCTTTCAGCGCTTCGGCAATGGCTTCGAAACCACGTGTCAGCGGCTCGTTGGGCAGCACGGGCGCAGCGGGGCTGGATGCGCCGCGCGACAAGGCCGCAGGCGGGTTCGGCACGAAACCATTGGCCAGTGCCGCCTTGGCCAGCGCGTAATAGCGCTGCCGGTCGGCCAAGCCGTTGGTGCCGCCATTGATGCGCCGTGTGATGGTGACGAACTGCTCGGCGTCAGCCAGCTCATTGAGGCCGTTGGTCTTCCAGAACAGCCCGGCAGTGGCAAAGGCAACGTCGGCCTGGGCCGCGCGCTGCGGCTCGCCAACCAGGTCGATGCCCAGCAAGTCACCGTATTTCTTGTAGTTGAAGCGGCCGGTGATCTGGAGCGCCCCCCGCCCCTTGAAGCGCTTGCCATCGCCCGGCTGCGTGTTGCCCAGGCGGGCCGCCAGGTCACCGGGCGGCTCGTAGCGCAGCTGCGCGGCAATCGGCCCCCACAACTCTTCCATGAAACGGAACTCGGCCGACTCATGCGCCAGCTGGGCCGTGAAGGCAGCAGTGCGCAAGACCGTGTCGAAGCCATACGCCTGCAGCGCTGCGTTCAGGCACGGCAGGTACAGCGCCATCAACGACGGCGACAGCCGCGGCATGGCCTGGTGCAGTTGTGCTTGCGTGATCATCAGATGACCTGCTTTCCATGAGCAACCCGTTCGGCGGCGTTCAACGCCGTGGGCGGCGGCTGGCCGGCTTGTGAACCGCCACCCGGCCCGCCCAGCGCGGCGAGCAGGTTGTCGGCGGCCAAATGGGCCATCGCCAAGCGCGTGGCGGCGCTGGCGCTGGCCATGTGCGGCGTCAGCACGACGTTGGGCAAGGCCAGCAGGTCAGCGTGAACCGCCGGTTCGCCCTCGAACACATCGAGCGCCGCGGCGGCAATGCGGCCTTCGCGCAAAGCCGCCGCCAGCGCCGCATCGTCCACCACGCCGCCGCGGGCAATGTGGGTCAAGGTGGCCGTCGATTTCATTTGGCCCAATTCGGCCTCGCCGATCAAATGATGGGTGGACGGGCTGTAGGGCACCACGATCACCAGGTGATCGGCCTGCCGCAGCAGGTCGTTCAAGCTGACCCAGCGGGCACCCCCCAGCGCCGCTTCCATGTCGGCGGGCAGGCGCGAGCGGTTGTGGTACCGCACCGCCATGCCGAAGCCCAGCGCGCCGCGCCGCGCCAGCGCCTGGCCAATGCGGCCCATGCCCAGCACGCCGAGCGTGCTGCCATGCACATCGCCGCCGGCGAACAGGTCAACGCCCCAACGGGACCACTCGCCGCGGCGCAAAAAGCGCTCGGCTTCACCGATGCGGCGGGCGGCTGCCATCATCAGCGCGAAGCCGAAATCAGCAGTGGTTTCGGTCAACACGCCAGGCGCGTTGCTGACCAGCACGCCGCGGGCGCTGCAGGCCGCAATGTCGATGTTGTCGTGGCCAACCGCCATCGAACAGACCGCGCGCAACGCTGGGCAAGCGGCCAGCAGCGGCGCGTCGATCCGCTCGCCGCTGGTGATCAGCACGCCCGTGGCGCCCTGCAGGCGCTGGATCAATTGGGCCTGTGGCCACACTTCGTCGGCGTCATTGGCGTCAACGTCAAAACGGGTTTGCAGCCGCTCGATGACGGCGGGGAAAACGCGGCGCGCGATCACAACACGGGGTTTCATGGCAGCTTTCGTTTTCAGGGGGAGCTGAACCAGACCAGCGACATCACGCCCAACAGCGGCAGCAACACGCCAATCGACCACAGCATGTAGCCGAAAAAGCTGGGCATGCGGACGCCGTCTTGCTCGGCAATCGCCTTCACCATCAAATTCGGTGCGTTGCCAATGTAGGTCATCGCACCCATGAAAACAGCGCCGGCGGACAACGCGGCCAAAGTGGCGGCCCGCTCACCCATCAACAGCTGCGGGTCGCCACCGGCCAGGTGGAAAAAGACCAGGTAGGTCGGCGCATTGTCCAAAAAGGCGCTGAGCCCGCCGCTCAGCCAGAAATAAGCCAGCACGATTGGCTGGCCATCAGCCGTGGTGACTGCGTTGGCCACCCAGGCGAAAGGGCCGCTGCCGCCCTGCTGAAGCAAGGCCAGCACCGGCACCATGGTCACAAAAATGCCGGCGAACAGCTGCGCCACTTCCTGCAAAGGAGCCCACGAAAAACGATTGGCGGCCCGGATGCCTGCCGGTGTGACCGCCAGCGAGGCCAGCACGATGCCCAGCAAACCGACATCACGCACCACGGCCTGCAACGGCAGCAACACGCCCGCCACCGGCACACTCAGGCCCGGCTTCCAGGTGCCGCTCAGAATCACCAGGCCCAAAACGGCACCCATCAGCAGCAGGTTTTTGAGGCCCTCGAACCGCAGGCTTGCCAGGCCTTGCAAAAAGCCCACACCAGCGGGCGCGCCGGGCTTGCGCTCGCGTCGAACACAGCCGCTGTCGATACAGAAAAAAATCAGCAGCAATGTGCTCGTCACGAACAGCGTTTGTTGAAACAGATGGCGGGCGGGCCAGAAAAAATCGATGCCCTGCAAAAACCCGATGAACAACGGCGGGTCGCCCAACGGCGTCAGCGAACCGCCGGCATTGCCGACAATGAAAATGAAAAACACCACCACGTGCGCGGCCTGGCGGCGGCCGCGGTTGGCCGCCAGCAGTGGCCGAATCAGCAACATCGACGCGCCGGTGGTGCCCGCCACCGAAGCCAAAGCCGCGCCCGCCGCCATCAACCCGGTATTGAATGCCGGCGTGCCATTCGACGGGCCGCGGATGCGGATGCCGCCGGCCACCGTGAACAGCGCTGCCAGCAGCAGCATGAAAGGCAGGTAGTCGGCCAGCAGCGTGTGCAGCACGCTTTGCGCGGTAGGGCCAACACCGAGCACCGCCATACACGGCAGCCACCAGGCGAGCGCCCATGCGGCGGTGATCTTGCCCACATGGCGGTGCCACAGGCCGGGCGCCACTGATGGCAGCAACGCAATCGACAACAGCAGGCCGGCAAACGGCAAACCCCACGCCGCCGACAGCGCCTGGCTATGCGAAGCCGCC
Source organism: Burkholderiales bacterium (assembly GCA_025354615.1). Classification (GTDB taxonomy): domain Bacteria; phylum Pseudomonadota; class Gammaproteobacteria; order Burkholderiales; family Burkholderiaceae_C; genus JANXMO01. Next base: position 13,544 of record JANXMO010000281.1, read on the forward strand.
GCCAGGGCCACGCCCGGGGCCAGCGTCATGAGGATGGCTGCGCAGTTTGCCACTGTGGGCCGGCGCCTCGCGGGCGGTGCAAGCGTTTCAAAATTTTCCATGGGCCATGTGCTGGTCGATGTGGTCGATGTGGTCGAACATCTCATCCCACACACCAGCCGCCACCACCGAAGTCGGATCGTTGCGGTAGATGACGTGAACTGGCAAGGGCGACAAGCCGATATCGCATGCCAGCGGCAGCGCAGCCACGCCAGTGTCGCTTTCACGCGGCTGCTTGTTCCGTGGCTCGCAACACGCATTTCAGCGGCACCATCCAAATGAAATCTTCAACAAATCGCAAGTTCATGGCGTTCTTTCCTGCAAGGTGTCTGGCGATCATGCAGCAGGACCGGCTTGGCAAGCGCGTCTTCGCAATCCGCTGCACCACGGCTGCTACAATTTTTGGGTTTTGCCGGACAGCCCTGTGGCCGGCAAAAACACCCATCGATAAAAAAAACCGACGCTGGCTGTTTCAAGGTGTCGCGGTTTTTTCCAGCGCACCGTTGCTGGGGAGGCTCGCGATTCAAGCCGGCTCAAGACCCAACCTTTGGAGAATATTTCATGACCGTCAGCATGCGCGAGATGCTGGAAGCCGGCGTCCACTTCGGACACCAAACCCGCTTCTGGAACCCCAAGATGGCCCCGTATATCTACGGCCATCGCAACAAGATTCACATCATCAACCTCGAGAAGACGCAGCCGCTCTTCAACGACGCGATGAAATTCCTTCGCCAGCTGGCCGGCAAGCGCGGCACGGTGCTGATGGTGGGCACCAAACGCCAGGCGCGCGAAGTGATTTCGATGGAAGCCCGGCGTGCCGGCATGCCGTTCGTTGACCAGCGCTGGCTGGGCGGCATGCTGACGAACTTCAAGACGGTCAAGGGTTCGCTCAAACGCCTTAAAGAGATGCAGGCGCAGATCGAGGCCGGCAACGAAATCCGCATCAAGAAAGAAGCGTTGATGTTCGAGCGCGAGCTGGCCAAGCTGGAAAAAGACATCGGTGGCATTCAGGACATGAACGCGCTGCCCGATGCGCTGTTCGTCATCGACGTCGGCTACCACAAGATCGCGATTGCCGAAGCCAACAAGCTGGGCATTCCGGTGGTCGGGATTGTGGACTCCAACCACTCGCCGCTGGGCGTCGACTACGTGATTCCCGGCAACGACGACTCGGCCAAGGCGGTTGCGCTGTATGCCCGCGCCGTGGCCGATGCGGTGATTGACGGCAAAGCCAACGCCCACAACGACGTTGTGCAGGCGATTGCAGCCGAAGGTGACGAGTTCGTCGAGGTCAGCGAAGGCGCCTGACCCGTTTCACCGGGGCGCCGCCTGTGCCGCACACGACGTAACGGGCGGCCGAAAAGGGGCTCGTTCAGCCCCTTTTTTTACTTTACTTTTGCTTGTTTTCGTTGGGCCGCCTTGCGGTCCGACCTTGATCTTTACGGAGAACCCGATGCCCGCAATTACCGCAAGCATGGTTGGCGAACTGCGCGCCAAAACCGACGCCCCGATGATGGAGTGCAAAAAAGCGTTGACCGAAGCCGAAGGCGACATGGAGCGCGCTGAAGAGCTGCTGCGCGTCAAGCTGGGCAGCAAGGCGGGCAAGGCGGCGTCGCGCATCACCGCCGAAGGCGTGGTGGCTTGCAAGGTTGACGGGGCAACCGGGGCGCTGGTCGAGGTCAATTGCGAAACCGACTTTGTCTCCAAAAACGACGACTTCCTGGCTTTTTCCGCAGCCATTGCGCAGTTGGTTGCCGTGCATGACCCGGCCGACGTGGCGTCGATCGCCGCATTGCCGCTGACTCAGGTCGGTTTTGGCCCCACTGTGGAAGACGTGCGCAAAGGCTTGATCGGCAAAATCGGCGAGAACATTGCGGTGCGGCGTTTCAAGCGCTATGCAGCGACAGGCCAGCTCGCCAGCTATTTGCACGGTACGCGGATCGGCGTGCTGGTCGCGTTCGAGGGTGACGAAGTGGCGGCCAAAGACGTTGCGATGCACGTGGCGGCCATGAAGCCGGTGGCATTGATGTCGGCCGATGTGCCTACCACGCTGATCGACAAGGAACGCTCGATTGCCGCGCAAAAAGCCGAGGAAGACGCGGTCAAGGCCCGCGACGAAGGCAAGTCGGTGCAGCCGCCTGAAATTGTTGCCAAGCGCGTCGAAGGCTCGGTGCAAAAATATTTGAAAGAGGTCAGCTTGTTCAACCAGACATTCGTCAAAAATGACAAACAGACGGTCGAGCAAATGCTCAAGGAACGCGCCACCTCCGTCAAGGCCTTCACCTTGTACGTCGTTGGCGAAGGAATTGAGAAGAAGGTAGACGACTTCGCGGCTGAAGTGGCCGCTCAGGTGGCTGCGGCCAAGGGCGGTTAAGTCAGGCCTGCCGGCGCGTTGTGCCGGTCTCTTTTTGTCTTCTTCGCTTTTCTTTAGGACTCCGCATGCCAGCGTACAAACGCATCCTGCTCAAGCTCTCCGGTGAAGCCCTGATGGGCGACGACGCCTACGGCATCAACCGCGCCACCATCGTTCGCATGGTTCGTGAAGTGCAGGAAGTCACGCAACTGGGGTGTGAAGTGGCGGTGGTGATCGGTGGCGGCAACATC
>JANXMO010000286.1 GCA_025354615.1 Burkholderiales bacterium
AGCTCGGGCAGCGCCGCGGCGCGCGTGTAGCGAAGGGCGGAAGATGCGTTCATTTACCAATTGTAGAAAGCCTGTCAAGGCCCGCTGCCGCCGAGGGCATGCCGCCTGCCCAGGCCAGAGTGCTTTGCCATAATGATTCGAAATTCCCTGGAGATATTTGCAATGGATGCACTCGTCAAACCCGCCGCCGCCATGAACACCGAGAAGGCCAAGGCGCTGCAGGCGGCCTTGTCGCAGATCGAAAAGCAGTTCGGCAAGGGCACCATCATGCGGCTGGGCGAGGGCGAGGTGATCGACGACATCGAAGTCGTCTCCACCGGCTCACTGGGCCTGGACATCGCGTTGGGCGTTGGTGGCCTGCCACGCGGCCGCGTGGTCGAAATTTACGGGCCGGAGTCGAGCGGCAAGACCACGCTGACGCTGCAGGTCATCGCGGAAATGCAAAAGGTCGGCGGCACCTGCGCCTTCATCGACGCGGAGCACGCGCTGGACACCGCCTATGCGCAAAAGCTCGGTGTCAACCTGCAGGAATTGCTGATCAGCCAGCCCGACACCGGCGAGCAGGCGCTGGAAATCGTTGACGCGCTGGTGCGTTCGGCATCGGTCGACCTGGTGGTCATCGACTCGGTGGCGGCGCTGACGCCGAAAGCGGAAATCGAAGGCGAAATGGGCGACTCACTGCCCGGCCTGCAGGCCCGGCTGATGAGCCAGGCCCTGCGCAAGCTGACCGGCACGATCAAGAAGACCAACACCATGGTCATCTTCATCAACCAGATCCGCATGAAGATTGGCGTGATGTTTGGCAGCCCCGAAACCACCACCGGTGGCAACGCATTGAAGTTCTACGCTTCGGTGCGGCTGGACATTCGCCGCATCGGCAGCATCAAGAAAGGCGAGGAAGTCATCGGCAACGAGACCAAGGTCAAAGTCGTCAAGAACAAGGTGGCGCCGCCGTTCAAAACGGCCGAATTCGACATCCTGTACGGCGAAGGCATCAGCCGTGAAGGCGAGATCATCGACATGGGCGTGGAGGCCAAGGTGCTCGAAAAGAGCGGCGCTTGGTACGCCTACAACGGCGAAAAAATCGGCCAGGGCAAGGACAACTCCCGCGAGTTCCTGCGTGAGAACCGCAACGTGGCGGTTGAAATCGAAAACAAGGTACGGCTGGCGATGGGCATTCCGTTGCTACCGGGGGCTGAAGCTGCAGCGGAGGCCAGGCCGCCGAAGACGCGCGCCGCCAAAGCCGAGGCCTGAAGCAGCACGCGCGTTGGCGCCAGCGCCCTGATGCGCAAGCGGCTCTCGCTGAAAGGCCGTGCGCTGCAGCTGCTGGCGCAGCGCGAGCAAAGCAGCGTCGAGTTGCGGCGCAAGCTGAAGGCGCATGCGGTGGCGGCCCGCCGCGCCCAACAAGCCGCCAACGCCAACGACCCCTCGCCCGGCGCGGATACGGTCGACGCAGCCGATGCGCCAGAGGCCGCGGTACAGGAAGTCGAAGCGGTGATGGCGTGGCTGGTGGAAAACGCCTTTGCCAGCGATGAGCGCTTCGTTGAAAGCCGCGTGCAGGCGCGCTCGGCACGGTTCGGCAACCTGCGCATCCGCAACGAGTTGTCGCAGCACGGCTTGGCGCCCGATGCAGTACTGGCCCAGCAGCTGCGTGACAGCGAACTCGAACGCGCTCGCCAAGTGTGGGCGCGCAAGTTTGACCGTGGTGCCAGCGACGTGCCGCCCGACGCCGCCGCACAAGCCCGTCAAGCCCGCTTCCTGGTCGCACGCGGTTTCAGCCGTGAGGTGATTCGCCAGGTGCTGCGCCAGGAAGGGCGCGGGAAGTCGGCGTTCGACGACGGGTAACGGAGTGGCTTTCATGCGGCCTGTTACAGTCAACAGGCTGCATTTTTCACGTCGTTGTGCGTTTTTCCCCTCGATGGCTTTGCCTTTCATTTCACGTGCAGCGCACAACGCCTTTTCTGGTTTGTGCAACGGCCGGCGGGCCTGGCAACATG
>JANXMO010000290.1 GCA_025354615.1 Burkholderiales bacterium
GCCCTGAGGGCGGGCCGCCGCCTGTTGACGGGAAAGATCTGCACGACCCGCTGGGCGGGCCGCTGCAGCGCGTGCCGTTGAAGCGAAAACGTGAGGCGGATCCAGCAGGCCCATCGGCGCGTCTTGGTTCGCCCGAGGCGCTGGCTGGCGGCGACGTCACCCGCCTGCCAAGTGGTCAACTCTCGCCAACAACGCAGCTGGAAAACGTCATGCGCTTCAGCAAGCTGTTGCGCAGCACGCAAGCGGCAGCGGCTTCCAGTGCGTTTTCACCTCCGGCGGCACCGGTTTTTCACCCATCGCTTGCGCCCTTGGCTGCCTATATTGCCGTCAAAGCCACCACCGGGCACACGTTGACCGACGAGCAGGTGCAGCGCGTGCGCGCCGCCACCCAGGTAGTGCAAGCCGTCCGTGAACAACTTTCGCTGGGTGCGGCAAACCGTCCGGAAGACATTGAAGAATCCAACGGCATGTCGCACCACCGGAAAGTTGTTCTCAGTCGTATGAAAAAAGACTTGAGCGAGCGGATCAACATTGCCCTGCCCACTGAGTCGCTGTCATCGGAAGCGGCATTTGCCGCTGTGGCACAGGCGGGCGTTTGCAGTGACTTCGCGGCGATCGCGATGATGCTGTATGGCAAAGACATGCTGAAGAACGAAGAGCTGGTGATGTGGAACAGCTTCAGCAACATGCATGGGTGGGCGGAGGCGCACCTCAAACCGGAAGGGCCCTACGAGAAACCGAAACCTGGCCAGGCACAGGGAGAACCTCCGCGGGACTACAACCCACTCATCCTCGACCCGTGGAGCGATGGCATTCCTCACTTCGCGGACGACGCCAGCGGTATCTACAAAGATACCTATGCAGACCTCACGGATCGGGTCAAAAGCAAGGCGGACGGCATCCAGCTGCATCAGGAGTTTTTGGATAAAACCCAACGGCTTCAGCAGGAAATTGATCAAAGCCCATGGCATACCGTGGCTCTGGCGCATTCATCTCGAATAAAACTGGATCTGTATGACAACCCGTATGGCTCTGATTCGGATTCGGATTCGGATTCAACGAACGGTGTTTCACCATCAAATAAAAAGCGACGCGAAGAGCCGAAATTCATGATGGCTGACGGCTCAAAGCCGGTGACAGGTACTCGACTCGCCTCAAGAGCCAAGCTGTATTCAACCAATCCTTTGTATCAAATGGACTTGGAAACAGCCGCCTTGAAAGCAGTCCAACGACTGGGCGGAACGTTAGAACAGGCACAAGCGGCTTTGCCCGAAGTGCTTGAGGAAGTAAAACGACTGTCTCAACGGTTTGGCAAAGAAGACAGTGAAGTCTCGAGTACGGACTCGGAGTCGGCTTCGGATACAGAATCGGATACGGACTCGGACAATGCCCATTCAAAACGAATCCGAAAAAATTCTTGATAAGACATCCGCATGGCCGGATGGCCAAAAGCGTAGGCGCGGTAACGAGGCGAAGGAAGCAGGCGACAGGCGCGGCAGATACTCCATTCAACCCATTCAATGCGCCGACAACGGCCGCAGGAAATGCGCGATGGCCGGGGCGTTGACCGGCATTTCGGCGTGGTAGCCCACGCCCGGCAGCACGACGGGCTTTCGCTGCGGCGCGGGCTCGTCGGCCGCCGGTTCGGGCAGGCGCAGTTCGAGGTTGAACAATCCGACGGAGGAATAGCCGCCCCACTTTTCCATTTTTTGTTGCAGGCTGCCGGTGACTTTGTCGTCCACCACGGTGATGCTGACACCGCGCATCTTGCTGAAGTCATACTCGTAGACGCCGCCTTTCTTCGCATGACGACCTTGCGAGTTGGTCAGCAGTTGCGGGTCGAACAGCACCAGCAGCGGGGTCTTTTCGAGCTCGACACGGCTTTGCAAAGTGGCGAGGGAAGCCTGCCCCACGCCGCCACCCAGTGAATGCCCGGAGACGGTTTTGAGAAAGAACTTGCCACCGGGGCGATTGGCGTTGCCTTGATCTTTGAAAACCTCGGACAGCAGCAGTGCGGCCTCGCGCGCGGCGGAGTAGATGTGGCCGACCCTGCCGAACAGGGTTTTGAAGTCTTGCAATTGGTCGCTGAAGTTTTGCGTGCCGCCGAATTGGAAAATCAATTCGGTCCGCGCCTCGCCGGTTTTGGGGTCCTTGCCCGGCTTTTCGTCAATGTGAAGGTGCAGCACGCCGGCCAGCTTTTGAAGGCGATTTTGTTGAGCCTCAGGCAGGCTTTTGAACACCGCGGTTTTCTGGATTTCTTCTTTAAAGTCGAACTGGTAGAAGCGGTCCTGATTGATTTCCTGCAGCCGCTGCGACACCACGGCGTGGAGGGCGTCACGGTCGACCGCCCTGCCGTTCACCGTCGGCGCATCGAAGAGGGCGGCAAGTTGATCGAGCTGCGCTTGCTCCAACGTGGCCAGTGATGCCACGGGGTCAATGCGGCTGCTGATTTTGATGCCTGGCGGATGCGCATTGAGGGGCTTGGCTTTGGGCGGGTTGATGACGGTGCGATCGAGAAAGGAAGTAACGCTGTTCCGCGTTGCTTCCGGCTCTGCCCGGTTGAGCAGGTTTGCTGCCACGCGCGGCGCCAGGGCAACTTCCCGCGCCAGGCTGGGCAAGCGATCGCGGCGCGCCAAAGATGCGGGCGCGGCCGGCGCGGTTTGAGCGGCACGGGGCGTGGGGCTGGCCGCAGGCGCCTCCCGGGGAGTCGATGGATCTGGATGGACGCGCCTGGAACGAAAAACGCCTGACATGACAAACTCCCGCAGCGCTCACCGCATCGGCCAACCATTGACCGTGCTCCGCAAGCCATGACGCAAGTCTGGCCGCCTTGAGCCTTGCTTGCAGCACGGCAAGCGAAGCGACGTTTACAAATGCGAAACCTGCGCCATTCTTTTTAGACAAAGCGGATTGCCGTTTGACTGGCAACCGGCAACCGCTTCGCTTTTCTGCACGGCCCTTCGCCTGCTGAACGGCGCGAACCGCAACAGTTCGGGACACTGCAGCAAGCGTGTTGAAACAGCGGAGAAACAATCAATGGACCGACCGTGGAGGCCTGCAAGCGCCCCTGTGCCGAAGCGTCAGCGAACGCGCTATGCGCCGCCGCCGGCTCAAGCAGCTGAAGTGGCTCACCTCACGCCGCTCGATCGGCCTGCAGGCGCGCCGCCAGCGCGCTCCGTTTCGCCCGGCCGGTCGGCGCTGCCGCCGCGCTCGGCGATGCGGCCTGACCAAGTCGGCGGTGGGCAAGGGGTTGCCAGCTCTTCAGCGGCCACCACAACCGAAGCAGCTGCCGCCAAGATGTCAGAACTGCTTCATTCGACTTGGCAGATGGCACCGCTGCCCGCGCTGGATTTTTTGACAGCCTCTGCGCCGGCCGCTGCGGAGGAGGAGCATGGGACAGAGGCGTGGCCATTGAAAACAGGCCCAGCTGCATTGACGCCCGCCACCACGGCAGCCGTGGGATGGCAAGCGCCCATGGCGACGCTGGCCAGCATTGAAGCCGCTGCCCTCATGGCCATGGCGCCCGAGCCGCCGGTTGTCATGCTGTCGGTGAGCGACCTGGCCGTGTCGCCGCTGGCTGAGAACGGTGTTGATCCGCAGGCTGCCGAGGCGGTTGCCACCGCGCCGCCGTTTTTGCCGGACAAAAAGATCGACCATGAACACTTGTTTTTGATGAACAAGATGAAATCGAAACCCAGCCATGTACGTCGCAGCGTCAATAAGCTGTTGAACCACTTGAAGCGTCTTCATCACAGCCTGCTGCAATTCGATACGCCGCAACGGCTGTCCTACTTGAACGAACTGATCACCCAGCACATCGCCGACGGCGGCTCCGATTTCACGCGCGGCGCGTTGCGGCAAGGCCTGGGAATCGATTTGCCCGGGAAAAACGGGCAGCGACTGAGCACCCCAACAGCGCCAGCGCACATCGCGCTGCTGCAACAAGTACCCGCTGCGTCAAAACTGCAACAGAGGTACAAAACGTTCATCTCGCAATTGCTGGTGTTGCTGGAACAGCCGCATCCGGACCGGCCTGTGCTCGAAGACCAAATACTGTCCTGGCCAGATATTTGCCATGACCCGCTGGAAAGAGGGCGCCCGCCGGTTCTGGAAGCGTTCGTCAATGCCTGCATGGCATCGAAGGACAGGCGTTGGAAGCTACATGACTCAACACGCACCGCGCTCAACACCGGCCTGGGTTTGAAGTTAGAGGGCCAAGCACGTCCCCGACGCCTGGGCGTTTTCCAGGGCAATGACGTCCAGCCCCTCGGCGCGGCCCAGGTCGACCATCATCTGCAGCAACCGGCGGCGGCCGTGGTCGGCGGGGCCGG
>JANXMO010000305.1 GCA_025354615.1 Burkholderiales bacterium
TGCGGTGCCAATGCCAATGCCAATGGCTGCCGGGATGGCTAGGGGGATGGCTGACGGATTTTTTTCACCAGCGCCGTGGTCGAATACCCATCAACGAACCCAATCGCGACCGCCCGGCCGCCATAGGCCTTCACAACAGCCGTCTCGGCCAGCGTGTCCATGTCGTAGTCGCCGCCCTTGACCAGGATGTCCGGCTTGAGCTCGGTGATCAGTTCAAGCGGTGTGTCTTCGTCGAACCACGTGACCAGGCTGACCGATTCGAGTGCCGCCATCAGGGCTGCACGGTCCAGCTCGTTATTGAGTGGCCGGTCGGGCCCCTTGCCGAGCCGGCGCGCCGAGGCGTCGGTATTGAGCGCCACCACCAGGCTGGCACCCAGCGCGCGTGCCTGGGCCAGATACGTGGCATGGCCACGATGCAGCACATCGAACACGCCGTTGGTGAAAACCACCGGGCTTGGCAAGCCGGCCAGGTGTTCAGCCAGCGCGGCACGCGGGCACAACTTGTCGAGGAAAGAAGCCATGACAGCGATTGTGCTGCGGCGGCCGGGCTAAGCGTCGCCCCACCGCCGTTCGTCTTGCCACCACGCGCCGGGTTGGTCACTCAAGTGCCAAAAGCCTGCTTGAGCCGCTGGCCTGCATAGGCTTGTGCTTGACGCGCTTTGTCGACAACCGCCGCAGTGCCAAAAAATTCATGGGTCACGCCCGCATATTCACGCCGCTCCACTGGCACGTTGGCTTTTTTCAAGGCGGCCTCCATCTTTGCGCCGTCGCTGCGCAATGGATCGATACGGGCGTTGATCAACGTAACGGAGGGCAAGCCGTCGAGCTTCGCATCGATCAACTGCAGGCGCGGGTCTTTCAAGTCAGCAGGCGTGTTCACAAGCTTGTCGACAAACCACTTGACCATCGCCCGATTCAACGGCTGTGCCCAGGCGTTTTCAATATAAGACTCGGTGTTCAGGCTGGTCTGTGTGACCGGGTAGACAGCCAGCACATGGACCGGCTGCTGCAGCCCAGCATCACGTGCGGCAATCGCCGTGGCCAATGCCAGGTTGCCACCCGCGCTTTCACCGGCCAGGGCGACGCGTTTTGGGTCGCCTTTCAGCGAGCCGGCGTTTGCAAGCGCCCATTTGTATGACGCCAGCGCATCATCCCAGGCAGCGGGGAATTTGTTCTCGGGCGCCTGCCGGTAATCCACCGAAATGACAACAGCACCAGCTTCTTTGGCAATGCCACGGGCTCCGCCGTCATACACCGCTTTGTCGGCAATCACCCAACCGCCGCCGTGAAAGTAAACGACGACGGGAAACGGCCCGGCGCCCTCTGGTGTGTAAACCCGCGCCGGCAAACTGCCGGCAGCGCCTTGAATGGTGATGTCCTGTCTGGTAACGCCAGGCACCAGGTCTTCCGGTTTGGTGCTTTTGCCTTGTTGCTTCAGAACGGCGTTGACGGCGTCGGCCACCGTCGGGTTGGCTCGCGCGGTTGCAACGTCAACTTTTTCGATGGCTTTCGGATGCAGGCTGGCGTGTGCGTTCAGCACGGCCAGCATGTCGGAGTCAGCCCGCAGCTTGCCAACGGCTTTGGCCACTGATGTCTTGACAGGGTTCGGAGCGCCTGCGTCCTCAGCCGCGAAAACCTCGGAGTAAGCGCCTCCCACAGAGAACAACACGATGGCGGCGAAGGCAACAGTCGAGCGGTGCAACATAAATCTTCCTTGCGATGAGATCAGATTGGAAACTCTACCGAGCGCACGCCCCGCCGCAACTACTGCAACAACGTATTGGCTTGTAGGTTTCTTCTGATGTGCGTGCCTGGGTTGGCTGGACGACACGTCCGCGGTCCCTCCGTCAACCAGTCGTTAAGGACACTGCGCCCGCTGTCGCGACGACTTGGACTCGCGCCTGCAGCGCTCGGAGCAGTACTTCACCTCAGCCCACTGGGCAGCCCAGGCGCGTCGCCAGGTCATGGGCCGGCCACAGTGCGCGCAGGGTTTGGCCGGTAAGGCCGCCTTGTTTCCTTTGAAGCCCGGTTTCACTCTGGTGAACCGTGCCGCCACTGCTCGACTTGAGGGCGGATGGCGGCCAGCGGGGCCAGCGCCATCACCCCTTCCACCGGCCGGCGGTACAGCACCGGCGCCGAGCCGCCGACCCAAATTTGCACCGCTGGCGGCAGCTTGGCACGCAGCTCGGTCAGTCCCTCGACGACTTGATTGGGGTTCATGCAGCCGGTAAAAGCCAACGCCAGGATGTCACTCTTGTACGCCGCCGTGGCCAATACCAGGTCCCACAGCGGTGTTTGCGCGCCGAGCGACAAGCATTTCGCCCCTTCGAGCGCAAACATGGCTTCCGCCATCAGCAAGCCCAGGCTGTGTGGCTCGCCGGGAAAGGTGCTCAGCAGCACGCGCGGCCGGTCCAGCGCGGCGGGTGCTGGCACCATGGCCAGCGCGCCGCGCAGCACAACCTGGATTGCTTCGCTGTAAGCATGTTCTTCATGGATTTGCAACTGGCCCCGAAGCCAGGCATCACCCACCAAAGTGTTGAGCGGAATCACCAGCTCGCACACGAAACGCTGCAAGCCCAGCCGCAATTGCGCCTGTTGCAGCTGGCGACGCAAGCCGTCGGTGTCATGCGCTCGCATCAGGTCGAGCAGGGTTCTCAAATGTGCGGCTTCAACCTCGCACGACATCCGTCCCAGCGCAGCGGACCGGTGTTCGCCCAGGCTGAGCAGTTCCGCCAGCGACAGGTTCACCAGCCGGCCCGGCCGTTGCCCGCCGTCCATCAGGCGCTTGATGATGCGCAGCTTTTCGACTTGATCGATCGGGTAGGCGCGTTCACCGAGTGCATCGCGCTTAGGCAACGGAAACCCGTAGCGGCGTTGCCAGACGCGCAAGGTGTCCTTGCTCAAGCCGGTGTCGCGCTCCACCGCGGCGATCGATAAGGTCAGCGGTGTGTGGTCAACGGGGCGCTTCATGCCTGTGTAGGCCTCTTGTGACGCAGAAAAATGCAGGTGGCAGGGAGTGCGCATGGACGCGATCAGCATCCTTCAGCCCATCATTGTCAATCGCCTGACGATGGCAGGCCATCCGCATTTGCGATAGGCCACGCCCTCACCAAGGTCTACAGCCAGCCCTTGCGCCTGAAGTAGATGAAAGGTGCCGCCACCGATGCCACCATCAGCGCCAGCGCATAGGCATAGCCATGCTCCCATTGCAGCTCGGGGATGACTTTGAAGTTCATGCCATAGATGCTGGCGATCAGTGTGGGTGGCAGCAGCGCGACGCTGGCCACGGAAAACAGCTTGATGATCT
>JANXMO010000334.1 GCA_025354615.1 Burkholderiales bacterium
TTCGCGCAGCGCCGCCAGCGCGGGCCACGAAGCGCCTTCGACCCGCGGCGACAGCGGCACGCCGGCGGCGGCGGCCAGCGCTTCGAGCTGCTGGCGGCGCTGCTGCTGCGGCTGCTCGCGCAGGTCGGTGCCGCCGGCTTCGAGCACGTCGTAAGCGAGGAAGCTGACCGGCATGTCGGCGAGGATTTTCTTGCTCAGCGTCTTGCGGCCGATGCGCTGCTGCAGCTGGCTGAAGGGCGCTGGCGCGCCGTCACGCCAGACCAGAATTTCACCATCGAGCACGGTGCCGTCGGGCAGGCCCTGGGCGAGTGCCACCACTTCCGGAAAGCGCTCGGTCATCAACTCTTCGCCGCGCGACCACACCCACACCTGCCCGGCGCGGCGCACCAGCTGGGCACGAATGCCGTCGTACTTCCATTCGACCAGCCAGTCGTCGGGCGTACCGAGCTGGGCCTCGAACTGGGGCACCGCCAATTCGAGCTGGTGCGCCAGAAAAAACGGGTAAGGCAGGCCGACGTTGCCGCCGCCGCCCGGCGCTTCGTCGGCCGACAGCAGGCGCAAATACGCGGCGGCTTCGGGCCGCGCGGTCTTGTCGGTGAAACCCATCATGCGGTGCGCCAGCACTTTGGCATCCAGCCCGCTGTGCAGGGCCAGCGCCCGCTGCACCAGCAGCTTGCTGACGCCGACGCGAAAACCGCCGCCGATCAGCTTGATCAGCAGGAAGCGGCTGGTGCCGTCGAGTTCGTCCCAGTAGCCGTTGATGCGCTCGGTCTGCACCTCGGGCGGCAGCGTGCGCAGCGGCAGCAAGCGCTGCTCGATCCACTCGGCCAGGCCGACATCACTAGCCCGCGTGGCCCGCGGCAGCACATGGGCGATGGTTTCGGCCAGATCGCCCACCGCGTGGTAGCACTCGTCGAACAGCCAGTCGTCGATGCCAGCTCGCTGGCAGGCGAGTGCGCGCAGGCTGGCGGTCGGCACCACCTGGCGCGGCTTGCCGCCGGACAGGAAGTAGACGGCCCAGGCGGCGTCAGCCGGCGCGGCATTGGCAAAGTACTGCCGCAGCGCCTCGACCTTGGCCAGCGTCGAGGTGCTGGCGTCGATGGCGTTGAACAGCGTGGCGAAGCGTTGCATGGCGGGCCCGTCCGCGTGTCAAAACGGTGGTGGCGCCGGCAGCGCGGCGGTGGCCGCAGCGCCATCGGCGTTTTCAGCCGCGTCTGGCGCAGCGGCTGCGGGCGGCTCGGCGTCCTGCCGCTCGTCGTCGTATTCGGTGTGGAACGACCCGGCTTCCAGGCCCTGCTGCTGCAGCCAGCGCACCATCACCGCCTCGTAGCCGTGGGTGACGATGACGCGCTGCGCGCCGGTGGCGCCGATGGCGCGCTGCAGGCCGGGCCAATCGGCGTGGTCGCTGAGCACGAAGCCGCGGTCGACGGCGCGGCGGCGGCGGGCGCCGCGCAGCTGCATCCAGCCGCTGGCAAAGGCGTCGCTGGCGCTTTGGCCGGCGATGTCGAAACGCCGGGCCCAGCTGCTGCCCTGCACCGCGGGCGGCGCAATCGCCAGCGCGCGGCGCAGGCTGGCTTTGTCGGTCACTTCGGTGACGAGCTGGGTTTCCGGCAGGCGCACGCCAGCCTCGCGGTAGGCGCGGTTCAGCGGTTCCACGGCGCCGTGCACGACGATGGGGCCGATGCTGGCGTCAACGCCCGCCAGAATGCGCTGCGCCTTGCCGAAGCTGTAGCCCAGCAGCAGGCTGGCGCGGCCGGCATCGGCATTGGCCTGCCACCAGGCGTTGATGTCGGCGAACAGCTCGTGCTGCGGTTGCCAGCGGTAAATCGGCAGGCCGAAGGTGCTTTCGGTGATGAAGCAGTGGCAGCGCACCGGCTCGAACGCGGCGCAGGTCAGGTTGTCTTCCCGCGCATCACTGGTGGCGCCGCTGACGTAGTAGTCACCCGACGCCACCCACACCTGCCCGCCGTGTTCCAGCCGCACCTGGGCCGAGCCGAGCACATGGCCGGCCGGGTGCAGGCTGACACGCACGCCGTGGTGCTCGATTTGTTCGCCGTAAGCCAGCGTCTGCAGCGTGATCACGCCCAGGCGCGAGCGCATCACGCCTTCGGCCGGCGCCGCCGCAAGGTAGTGCTGATGGCCGACGCGCGAGTGGTCAGCGTGGGCATGGGTGATGACGGCGCGCTCAACGGGCCGCCACGGGTCGATATAAAAATCGCCGGGCGGGCAATACAGCCCTTCGGGGCGTTCGACGATGAGGTCAGCGCTGGGCATCGTGGTGGGCATTCAGCTTGCGCGGCGCTTCAATAGCGGCCGCTTGCACCAGCCATGCGCAGGTAGACATACGCGCACCAAGCCACCACCGTACGGCGGGCCGCGCCCAGCATGCCGCCCTGCCGTGCGGCGCTGGCGTCGATTTCGCTCGCCACCGCGACGGCCTGCTCGAACTGCGCCGCCAGATCGGCAGCAAAGTCACGGTCCCGCACGACGACATTGGCCTCCAGGTTCAGCAGCAGCGAGCTGGGGTCGATGTTGGAGCTGCCAACCGTGGCCCAGTCGTCATCGACCACCGCCACCTTGGCGTGCAGGTACGCCGGCGTGTACTCGTAAATGCGCACGCCGTGACCGAGCATCTCGTCGTACAGCGCGCGCGCAGCCAGCCCTGCAATCCGGTAGTCGACTTTGCCCTGCAGCAGCAGGCGCACGCACACGCCGCGCCGCGCGGCTTGCCGCAGCACGCGACGGAACACGCGGCCGGGGTAGAAGTATGGCGAAATCAAATCGATGCGGTGCTGCGCGCTGCGAATGGCTTCGACGTAACTTCGTTCGATGGTGCGGCGCTGGCTGAAGTTGTCGCGCAGCACGAAAGCGGCGCGCACGGGAGGCAGCCCGGCGGCGGGCGTAGCGCCCAGGTCGGGCATGCGCACACGGTTGAACAATCGGCGCGCCCGCGCCAGCGGCTCGGCATCGCGCGCGAAGGCCGCCAGTTCTTCCTTGAAATCGCGGCCCACCTGGGCCCGGGTCCACAACGCGCGCGTGGCCTGCGTGATGGCGGTCACCAACGGCCCACGCACCGCCACGGCGAAGTCGAGCCGTGGCGCCTCGGCCCAGCCGTGCAGCAGGTCGAAGCGGTCGTCGATCAAGTTGATGCCGCCAACAAAAGCCACATCGCCGTCGACGGTGCACAGCTTTTGATGCAGCCGGCGCAGCTGCCCGGGCTGCAGCCATTGCCACCAGCGTTCGAGCGGGCGAAACACGGTCAGGCGCACGCCCGCGCCTTCCAGCTGCCGCCGCAGCGCGGGCAGCGGGCCCTTGCTGCCGAAACCATCTACCACCACGTGCACGCGCACGCCACGCGTGGCCGCATCGGCCAGTGCCTGCAGCACGGCGGCCGGCCCGGCGTCGTTGTGCACGATGTAGCTGGCCAGCCAAATTTCCTCCTGCGCCTGCTCGATGGCGGCCACCATCGCGGGAAACAGCGCATCACCGCCACGCAGCAGCGTGAGCGCATTGCCGCCGGTGAATTGCAATGGCGGCCACGTCGGCGGGCGCTTCACCGGGCCGGCGCCGGCAGGCGTGCGGGCAGCCGTCATTCAAGCTCGAATTCCGCCACCAGCGGCAAATGGTCCGACATGCGGGCCCAGGCCGGCCCGCGCGGCACAAAGGTACTGCTGCAGCGCAGGCCGCGCGTGTAGATGCGATCCAGCGAAAACACCGGCACGCGGGACGGGAACGTGCGCGGCGCCGGCAGCGCACCCGCGGCGGCGCGCTGCAGCCCCATCGCGCGGATGGGTGCGTCCAGCCGCTCGCCCCAATCGTTGAAATCACCGGCCAGCACCAGGCGCTCGTCCACCGGCACGTTGGCGGCGATGAACTGCGCAATGCGCTCGATTTGCCGCACCCGGCTGCTGTGCATCAGCCCCAGGTGGGCGACGATGGTGTGCAGGCGGGTGCCGTTCCAGTCGACCGGCACATGCAGCAGGCCGCGCTGCTCGAAGCGGTGGTCGGACACATCGTGATGGCCCGCGTCGCCCAGCGGCCAGCGTGACAGCAGCGCGTTGCCGTGCTCGCCATGCCGCGTTTTGGCATTGCTGCGGTAGGCCACGGCATAGCCCTCGGGCGCCAGGAAGTCGGCTTGCGGCACGCGGGGCCAGCCGTGTGTTTGATCGGGGAACTGGCGTGCTTCGAGACGGTTGAAGCTGCGCACTTCCTGCAGGAAAACCAGGTCAGCGTCGAGCGCTTCGATGCCCAGCACCAGGTTGTGGATTTCCAGCCGCTTGCGCGGGCCCACGCCTCGAACGCCTTTGTGGATGTTGTAGGTGGCCACCCGCAGCAAATGCAGCGGGTGCTGTGTGGAGACAGCCGGGCGGGAAGACAAAAAGCTCATCGGGTGTGTCGACTGGGCGCAAGGCGTGGCAGTTGCAATACGGCCTCAGCATTGGAAGGGGAAAAACAGCGATCGGCCGCCTCGCGCCATGGCAACCACACCTGCTGCACGTGTTCGCGCGGCGCCAGCACGATGGGCACCTGGCGCGGCACGCACAGGCCGAAAACGTGCTCGGTGTTGTGCGTGATGCCCGGCGCGTAGCGATGGCGCCAGACGGGATAAATCTCGTAGACATTGCGCAAATTCCAGTCGCGCAACTGCGCATGCGCAACGCCGGCCATGCCGACCACGATGCCGGTTTCTTCAGCCACTTCACGGCAAGCGGTGTGCCGCAACGGCTCATCCGGCGTGTCTTTCGAACCAGTGACGCTTTGCCAGAAGTCCGGGGCGTCGGCACGTTCAAGCAGCAGCACTTGCAAATCGGCGCTGTAGAGCACCACCAGCACTGACTCGGGGATTTTCGCGGGCGCCGACGGTACAAGCGTGGTGCCCGGCGCTGGGTTCAGCGCGCCGCCTCGGGCAGCTCGATCTTGACCTGCAGCACTTCGAGATCGCCCTGGCGCTCCAATTCCACCTTGATGTCGCCGGAGTTGATGGACACGTATTTCGAAATCACCGCCAGCAGCTCGCGCTGCAGCTCGGGCAAGTAAGCGGGGTCACGCGTGCGGCCGTTGCGCTCGTGGGCCAGGATGATCTGCAGCCGCTCCTTGGCGACGTTGGCAGTCTTGTTCTTTTCGCCGACGAAAAATGACAGGAAGCCCATGCCGCTCACCTCCCGCCGAACAGGCGCTTGAAGAAGCCAGGCTTGACGGCCTCGACGAAGCGCATCGGCCGCTCCTCGCCGAGAAAGCGCGCGATCACGTCTTTGTAGGCTTCAGCGACGTCGGTGCCCGCCATGTGGATCGCCGGCAGGCCCTGGTTCGACGCGTCGAGCACCGACTCCGACTCCGGAATCACACCGATCAGCGGAATGCGCAGGATGTCGTGGATGTCCTCGAGGCTCAACATCTGCCCACCTTCGACGCGGTGCGGGTTGTAGCGGGTGATCAGCAAGTGCTCTTTGATGGGCTCCAGCTTGTCGATGGCGCGGCGGGTCTTGCTGTTGAGCATGCCGAGAATGCGGTCGGAGTCGCGCACCGACGAGACCTCGGGGT
>JANXMO010000341.1 GCA_025354615.1 Burkholderiales bacterium
GATGTTGATGTGTATTTCTCTGTTTGTGTGTGTTGATGTCTGTAGTCAACGTTCCGAGCGACGAAAATGGATCAATTGTTTTGATGATGTCAAAGCAATCATGTTTGTGGTCAATCTATCAGGTTAGCAAAGAAACAGAGATGGATGGCTAAGGATGACAAAGGAGGGAATGGAATGTGTGCTTTGTTACGCCACTGTGCGCAAGCGTGAACAATGCCGCGCATGGCGGATGAAGAACTTTTTTTGCCAGCGGTTACGCCGCGGGCGGTCGTCGTGCTGTTGCATGGCCGTGGCATGCGGCCCGCCGCGCTGCGCCCGTTCGCCAGCGCGCTGGGCGTGCCGGCGGTGGTCTGCGTGCCGCAAGGGCCGGTTGACGATGGCGACGGCTGCCATTCGTGGTGGCCGGTGGATGCCGCAATGCGCGAACGCCGCTTGGCCGAAGGGCCGGTGGATTTGGTCGGCGAATATCCCGCCGGCCGACCGCAGGCGCGAGCGGCATTGCAGTCATCGCTGGTAAGGCTGCGCGAGCGTTTCCCGGCCTTGCCGCTGGCGCTGGCCGGTTTTTCCCAAGGCGGCATGCTGGCCAGCGAACATCTTTTTTTGTCGGCGCACCCGGGTGTCGATGCGCTGGCGTTGCTGTCGAGTTCGCGCCTTGCCTTTGATGAGTGGCAGCCCCAGCTGGGTCGCGCCGCCGGCTTGCCAGTGTTTGTGGCGCACGGCCGTGGCGATGCGGCGCTGGCTTTTGAAGCGGGTATCGCGCTGGCCGACGCTTACCGCTCGGCCGGCGCGCATGTGCAGTGGTTGCCTTTTGAAGGCGGCCATGAATTGGCGCTGCCCGTGTGGCGCGGGCTGCGGCGTTTTTTGCGCCAATGGCTGGGCACTGCCGAGCTGGTATCTACCCACAACCCGGGCTTTCTCGGCCCTGTAGAGAGAGGGTGAAGTACGGCACCTGCCGCCATCGGGGGAAACACTGCATCTGACCCCCTGAACAGGGTGGCTGAATTCCCTCTGTCGAGCCGATGAGCCGTGCGAATGTCGTTGACAATTTGTTGCATCGATGCGCTGTCCTTGCGCCTTTTCTTGTGCATTTTTCCGATGCAATCCTTTTCGCCGTGTTGCCCACCGCTGTTGTCATGAAGGCCGACGCCTGGCCCGCCGGCATGGCCGATGACCTGTGCCAGCAGCTGAACATGGGCCGCCATGATGTACGCGTCGGCATCGACACCGTGGAGGTCAGCGGCATCGCCGCCTCGTTGCAGGCTTTTGGCGAACGCTTCGTGACACGTTTGTTCACCCCGCAAGAAATCGCCACTTGTGGCCGCAGTGCGGGGCAGCGGCTGGAACGCCTGGCTGCGCGCTTCGCGGCCAAGGAAGCAGCCCTCAAAGCCTTCAATTTGGCCGAAGCAGGCGTCAACTGGCGTGACATCGAGGTGCGCGGCGGCGTTGATTCGCCCCCAACCCTTCATTTACAAGGCCGCGCTGCCGATGACGTACGGCAGTTGGGCTGTTTTCACATCGCGCTGTCGCTCAGCCATGACGGTGACCGCGCTTGCGCAGTGGTGGCGGCCTTGGCGGCCGGGCGGGGCGGCGAAATGTCGGCCGCGGTTGCGCTGCCTTCTTGAAAGAACTTTGCTCATATGAATTCCGTGAATTCCGCTTTGGATCGCCATACGCCTGCGGGCGGCGACGTCACGGCACGCATCCGCGCCGTCTTGCAGCAACACGGCCGCCTGGCCCACGATGTGGCGACGCTGGACGACAGCGCCGACCTTTACCAGGCCGGCATGACGTCGCACGCCAGCGTCAACGTGATGCTGGGACTGGAAGGGGAATTCGACGTCGAATTCCCCGATCACCTGTTGACGCGCAGCGTGTTCTCCAGCATCGCCGCCATTCGCACGGCGCTCGGCGAGCTGGCCGCCGCCTGAACCCTGCGTGCAACGGCTTGCCCATGCGCCTGCAAGCCCGCCCGCTGCCCGCCGATGCGCCCTTGGCGCCGCGCCGCCGTGCGCTTGACACGGGCTGGGCCATCGCCGGGCAGCCGCATGACTTGGCCGGCACACAGCCGCCGGGCGACACGGCGGGCGAGTGGCTGGCGATTTCTTCCGCTTTGCCGGTGGCCGCCGCGTTGGCTGCAGCCGGGCGTTGGTCGCTGCAGTCGGCACCGCGCCGCTTTGATGCCGAGGTCTGGTGGTACCGGCTGCGTTTTGACGCCCTGGATGAGCACGCCGGTGCCTGCACGCTGGGTTTTGACGGGCTGGCCACGCTGGCCGAGGTGCGGCTGAACGGCGAAACGCTGCTGCGCAGCCGCAACATGTTCCGCTCACATGAAGTCGAGGTCACCGGCCGGCTGCGCGCGCAAGGCAACGAGTTGCTGCTGCGCTTCGACGCGCTAGACGCTCAGTTGGCGCAGCGCCGCGGCCGGCCGCGCTGGCGCACGCCGATGGTCGAGCACCCGCAGCTGCGCTGGTTCCGCACCACGCTGTTGGGCCGCACGCCGGGCTGGTCGCCGCCGGCGGCCGTCGTCGGCCCGTGGCAACCCATCTGGCTGGCCGCCCATGGCGCGGCCGGCAGCAGTGACGCCACGCCGCGCGTGGCCGGCCTGCAGCTGCACAGCAGCGTGGCCGGTTCCAACGGCCGGCTGGAGGTGTGGCTGCAGTGGGGCGGCGATGTGCCGCAGCGTTTGCGGGCCCAGCTGCAGCGCGGCAGCCGCGTCTGGCAATGCGTGCTGGAAGAAAAAGAAGGCGAATGGCATGGCGTTGTCGACGTGCAGCCGGTGGATCGCTGGTGGCCGCACACCCACGGCGAGCCGGCGCTGTATGCGCTGCGCCTGGTGGCCGAAGCGGGCGGCGCCGCGCCGGTGGCGCTGCCGCTGGGGCATGTCGGCTTCCGCAGCGTGGTCGTTGACCGGGGGACTGACGGCGCCGGCTTCGGCCTGGTGG
>JANXMO010000360.1 GCA_025354615.1 Burkholderiales bacterium
GGCGAATGACCTTGTCATCGTCGGCAAAGGAAAGAATGAAGCGGTCCTCGGCTTTCCACTTGGGAAAGATGCGCACGCGGTTCGCCGGTTGGCTGCTGTCTGCCGCCGGCACGGCAGCACTGTCGCGCAACGCCTGTGTGCGGCGAATGTTCAGGCTGGGCAGGCTGCAGACGCCACCCGACCGGGGCTTGAGCACGGGATCGGACGAGCCGGTCACGACCCTCGCGCGCAGCTTTTCGATGGCGAGCCCCTGGTGACCGGTGAGGGTGTAGTTGCCGATCTTGAGTGGCATGTTGCATCTCCATTCCATTAAAACTGCCAGTTGATCTTGCCGTTTTTGGGCAGCGCAGGAGCGGTTCATTGCGAAATTTCGTGTGCGAAAACGAAGCAGGGTTGATGGAATTTGACCGGTACCCATTACCGACGCCCACGGAAGCTGCATTTCCGGCCTTGCTGCCAACGGTTTGTTCGTAGCGCGCTTCAATCCTTGATAGAACGCCAGCGGATGCCGGCTGCCGGCCATCGCCCAGGCTGACTTTGAAGCGTCCGCGTAGCCGCGGGTTCATGTTTTGAAATCTCCGGGTTGGCCTAATAGTGCTACTCAGCTGGTTTCACTGCTCCTCCGCCCAAGCAAACCCATCCCGCGCCACCAGCGCACTGGCCGCCGCCGGCCCCCAGCTGCCGGCCGCATAAGGCCGCGGCCCGGCGGTGTCGTTGCGCCAGGCATTCAAGATGGGCTCGACCCAGCGCCAGGCTTGCTCCTGTTCATCGCTGCGCACAAACAGGTTGAGGCGCCCGGCCAGCGCGTCTAGCAGCAGGCGTTCGTAAGCGCCCACGCGGTCGGCGGGAAAGGCTTTGTCGAAGTCGAGATCGAGGAACACGGGGGACAGGGCTTCGGTCTGGCCCGATCCTTTGGCGGCCAGCAGGTGCAATTCCAGTCCGTCGTCCGGCTGCAGCTTGATGACCAGCTTGTTTGGCGGGTTGACGCCGGGAAAGATGCTGTGCGGCGTGGGGCGGAAGTTGACGACGATTTGCGCGTCGCGTGCCGCCAGTCGCTTGCCGGTGCGCAGGTAGAAGGGCACGCCGGCCCAGCGCCAGTTCTGCACCTCGGTGCGCAATGCAACGAACGTTTCGCAAGTGCTGCTGGCCGGCACTTTGGCTTCGTCAAGGTAGCCGCCCACGGCTTGGCCTTCGGCGTGGCCCGCACGGTACTGGCCGCGCACCACGTCACGCGCCACGCTGTCGTCGGTGAAGGGTTTGAGTGAGCGCAGCACCTTGAGTTTTTCATCGCGGATGGCGTCGGCGTCGTTGCGGCTGGGCGGCTCCATCGCCACCATCGTCAGCAACTGCAGCGCGTGGTTTTGCACCATGTCGCGCAGTGCGCCGGTGCGGTCATAAAAATCACCGCGGGTGCCGACGCCGATGCTCTCGGCCAGAGTGATCTGGATGTTGGCAATGCTGTCGCGCCGCCACAGCGGCTCGAACAAGGCATTGCCGAAGCGCAGCGCCATCAGGTTTTGCACCGCCGGCTTGCCCAGGTAGTGGTCGATGCGCAGCGCCTGGTCTTCGTGGAATGAGGCGCGCACCACGCGGTTGATGTCCTGCGCACTGGCCGGTCGTGGCCCAGCGGTTTTTCGAGCACCACGCGGACGTTGGGGCCGTTCAGGCCGACGGCACCCAACTGCGCGCAGATCTGCGGAAACAAATGCGGGCTGGTGGCCAGAAACAGCACCACCGTCTCGGCCTGGCGGGCGCTGACCCAGGTTTGCAGGCCGGCGTAGTCGGCGGGTTGCGACAAATCCATGCGCCGGTAGTGCAGCAGCTCGGCGAAGCGGGCGAATTCCTCGTCGCTCGGGCGCTTGGCGCTGTCGACTTCAACGAAGCGCTCCTGGATGAAGCGGCGGTAATCGGCGTCGCTGCGCTCGTCGCGCGCCACCGCCAGAATGCGCCCGTCGGCCGGCAGCTTGCCGTGCCGCCAGGCTTGAAACAGCGCTGGCATCAGCTTGCGCCAAGTCAAATCGCCGGTGCCGCCGAAAAATACAAGGTCGAAAGACATGGAAAAAAGACGCCGGGTAGGCCGGCATGGGTCGCGAAGGTGGCGGCGATGATGGCGGCGTTTGCCAGCACGGTCAAACGCCAGGCAAGCCGGTTGCGCTGCCGCTCGCTGCCCCGTCGCTTCAGCCGGCGGCAGGGCGGGCGCAGGGGTTGCCGTTGAGGTTCTAATAAAGGCAGGTGACTTGTCATCTGACTGCTTTGCCCGTCCGCCCGCCCACTGCTTGCCTCCGCGCCTCATGAACCAACTTGACCAACTGCGCCGCTACACCACTGTGGTGGCCGACACCGGCAACTTCCATCAGCTGGCGCGTTTTGCGCCGCAGGACGCCACCACCAACCCGTCGCTGATCTTGAAAGCCGTGCTGCACCCCGACTGCGCGCCGCTGCTGCGCGAGGCGGTGGCCGCCCGCCGCGGCGAGCCGCCGGATGAAATCGCCGATGCCTTGCTGGTGCGCTTCGGGCTCGAGATCTTGAAGATCATTCCCGGCCGCGTGTCGACCGAAGTCGATGCCCGTCTGAGCTTTGACTGTGCCGCCACCGTGGCGCGCGGCCTGCGGTTGATTGACGCCTATGAGGCCGCTGGCGTGGCGCGCGAGCGGGTGCTGATCAAAATTGCCGCCACCTGGGAGGGTATTCAAGCCGCTGCCGCACTCGAGCGCCGCGGCATTCACTGCAACCTGACGCTGCTGTTCGCTTTCTCGCAGGCCGTGGCTTGCGCCGATGCCGGTGTGCGGCTGATTTCCCCCTTCGTGGGCCGCATTTATGACTGGGCTAAAAAGGCCGCCGGCAGCGGGTGGGACGAAGCCGCAAACGCTGGCCCCGCAGACCCCGGCGTGCGCTCGGTGGCGCACATCTACGCCTACTACAAAAAGTTCGGCATCGAAACAGAAATCATGGGCGCCAGCTTCCGCAGCACCGGCCAGATCACCGCATTGGCCGGCTGCGACTTGTTGACCATCAGCCCCGAGCTGCTGGCCGCGCTGCAGGCCAGCGAGGCACCGCTGGCGCGCGCGCTCGACCCACAGGCGGCGCAGGCGGCCGACATCCATGCCGTCACCTACAACGAATCGAGCTTCCGCTACGCGCTGAACGAAGACGCGATGGCGACCGAGAAACTGGCCGAAGGCATCCGCGCTTTCGCGGCTGACGCCAGCCGCTTGGACGCGTTGATTGCGCAGGAGGCCGGCGCATGACGACGACCCCGTTACCCCAGCGCTGCGACCGCACCGCCGCCTGGGCCGCACTCGCCGGCCACTACGAAGCCCACGGCCGCAGCTTCGACCTGCGCGAAGCCTTTGCCCGCGACGCCGGGCGCTTTGCCGCCCTGAGCATCGATGCCCCAGAGGTCTTTGCCGACTTGTCGAAAAACCTGATCGACACCGCCACGCTGCATTTCCTGCTCGATCTGGCCGACGACTGCGGCCTGGCCGCGCGGCGCAGCGCCTTGTTTGCCGGCGATTTGGTCAACGGCACCGAGGGCCGACCGGCGCTGCACACCGCCCTGCGCGCGCCGCGCGGGCAAGCGCCGTTCAGCACCGAGGTGCACGCCGTGCTCGAGGCCATGCTGGACTACGCCGAAGGCGTGCGCGACACGGCGGCCAGCGGCATCCATCACATCGTCAACATCGGCATTGGCGGCAGTGATCTCGGGCCGCAAATGGCCGTGCCGGCGCTGGAAGCGTATGCACACCCCGGCCTCGCCGTGCACTTCGTCTCCAACGTCGACGGGCATGACATCACGCCGCTGCTGCGCCGGCTGCGGCCGGCCGAAACGCTGTTCATTGTCTCCAGCAAAACCTTCACGACGCAGGAAACGATGGCCAACGCAGCGGTGGCGCGCGCCTGGTTCCTGTCGCACGGCGGGCGGGAGGCCGACATCGGCCGGCACTTCGTGGCCGCCACCGCCAACACCGCTGGCGCCGCTGCCTTTGGCATCACCACCACTTTCGGTTTCTGGGACTGGGTCGGCGGGCGCTACTCGCTGTGGTCAGCGATTGGCCTGCCGATTGCGCTGGCCATCGGCGCCGACCATTTCCGCGAGCTGCTGGCCGGCGCCCATGCGATGGACCGCCACTTCGCCGAAGCGCCCGCCGCGCGCAACCTGCCGCTGCTGCTGGGGCTGGTCGACGTCTGGTACCGCAATTTTCATGGCTTCACCAGCCGCAGCGTGGCGCCCTATCACCAGGGCCTGAAGCGCCTGCCGGCGTATTTGCAGCAGCTGGAGATGGAGTCCAACGGCAAGCGCGTTGATGAGGCCGGTGAGGCCGTGCCGTATGCCACCAGCCCTGTCGTTTGGGGTGAGCCCGGCACCAATGGCCAGCACGCCTACTTCCAAATGCTGCACCAGGGCACCGATGTGATCCCGGTCGAATTCATCCTCGTCAAGCACCCGACGCACGCGCAGGCCGAGCTGCACGCCAAGCTGCTCGCCAACGGCTTGGCCCAGGCTCAGGCGCTGATGCAGGGCCAAACGGCGCAGCAGGCGCTCGGCCAGGCGCTGCCGCCGACCGCGTCCAAAAACATTGAACCCGCTGCATTGGCCGCGCACCGCACCTTCCCCGGCAACCGCCCCAGCACCACGCTGCTGCTCGAATCGCTGACGCCACGCAGCCTGGGCGCGCTGATCGCGCTGTACGAGCACCGCGTGTTCACCAGCGGTGCGGTGTGGGGCATCAACAGCTTTGACCAATGGGGCGTGGAGCTAGGCAAAGCGCTGTGCGGCGACTTGCTGCCGCGCCTGGCCAGTGGCAGCACGGCCGGGCTTGATGCCTCCACCGCCGGTTTGATCGCCCGCCTGCGCCGCGCATGACGATCATGAACCTGGTGTTCGACTTCGGCGGCGTCGTCTTCCGTTGGGCGCCGCACGAGTTCCTGCAGCGCCTGTTGCCCGCGCAGGCGCCAGATGCGGCAGCGGCCCAGCGCTTGTCCAACGCGTTTTTCGAAAGCTTCGGCGGTGACTGGGCTGAATTCGACCGCGGCACGCTGGCCGTGCCGGCGCTCGCGCCCCGCATTGCGGCACGCACCGGCTTGTCGCTCGCCGACGTCCACCGCGTCATCGCCGCCGTGCCGCACGAGCTGCAGCCGCTGCCCGACATGGTGGCGCTGCTGGATGACTTGCGCACGCAGGGCCACCGGCTGTTTTACCTGTCCAACATGCCGGCGCCCTACGCTGATCACCTGGAAGCCGCGCACCCTTTCTTGAGTTGGTTCGAGGCCGGCGTGTTTTCCGGCCGCGTTCAGCTCATCAAGCCCGAGCCGGCGGTGTTCGCGCTGGCCGAGCGGCAGTTCGGCGTTGCCGGGCGTGAGTTGCTGTTCATTGACGACGTGCAACGCAATGTGGCAGCGGCGCTGGCGGCGGGCTGGAATGCGCTGCAGTTCGAAAATACGCGGCAGGTCAAGTCTGATTTGCAGGCGCTTATCAAAACGTAAAGAAGAAACGCAGCGTACGGATCAATTGATTGGCTTGTTCAAATTCAAATTGTCGAGTGCAGTCAAGCTGACCAACTTCAACCCGTCCGACGACAGTTTTCTCAGACCAGTCATGCTATTTGAGCTGTCGACGATGGCTGAGAGTGCCGTTGCCGGAGCACTGTCGGCGCAGTGTTCGCTGGCTGAGAATGCTGTGTCAGCTCCAGAGTCAATGCTTCCTTTTCTTGTGCTGGAATTGTTTCAATGACATGCTGCAACAGCGCGTCATGTTGAGGAGAATTTTTTTCAAGCTTCTCACATATTTGAGCCATTTCGGTGTCGTTCAAACCAAGCACTGCTTGTGCAGCGCTGCCTCGATCGACTCCTCGTTCTAAAGCCACCAGTCGAATCAATTTCAATTCCTGTGGCGGCAACGTTTTGAGCCAATCACGTGTATTCCTGCGGCCCATCAAATGATTGGTGGCAGAGCGTGCTGCCGCATTGAATAAGCGATTAATCATCACGCCCCCCAAAAGTGAACTTCCAGCGAAGGCGGTCAGTTCCAACCAAGACGCATTGCGGAGGGTATCCATCAACGATGGGTTTGAAGTGGCCTCCATTTGCCGTTGCTCTTGATTCCGTAAAGTCTGGACAAAAGGATTGGCGAACTTTTGATTAAAAACATCGAAATCTGCCACACCCAATGACTTGAGTCTGTGCACGACCTGTTGTGTCTGCTCCATAGTCGGCCTGTAATGCCCGCTTTTATTGTTAATAAGTTTGATGACACCTTTTTCAACACGAATTTCACCTGCCGAGGCCACTGGCTCGCCTGCAAGAAAACTCGAATGAATAAATTTTCCGTCCACGGGATTGACTTTCAAATAAATCTCGCCTTTGGCATCCATGACGTAAATGGCTGGTGAATTCTGCGTGTCGACAAGCTGGCCTTTAGCGTCATACAGCAAGCCATCTTCGACCGAAACCTTGTATTCCTCACGTTGTTTCTCATTGAGGAACTCAACCTTCGTGCCATAAAAAGCTCCTGTCGCCTTGGGTGTCGCTCCAGCCAT
>JANXMO010000367.1 GCA_025354615.1 Burkholderiales bacterium
GCGAGCACCACACCCAGCGGGTTGAAGGCGACGAACGCCTTGGCGCCATCGATGGCAATGCGCTTGCGCGCCAGGTAGCCGGCCGCATGGTCGGCGAAGTGCTCACAGGCACTCGCGCACTTGTCGATCTCGGCAAGGCCGTCGGTCACCGTCTTGCCCATCTCGGCCGTCATGAGCGCGGCGAACTCCTTCCGTCTCGTCCGCAGCACCGCCGCCGCGGCCTTCATCAGGCGGCCGCGCTCGTCGAAGCCCGTCCGGCGCCAGCCGCGATGGGCGTCGGCTGCACGGGCGATCTTGTCGGAAGCCTGTCGGGCGCTGTGGCCCGGGTAGCTGTTGCCAGGGATGAGAGTCGCCGGGTCGACAGTCGCGAAAACGGCAGGCGTGGCCGCATCGTGCTTGGCTGGGTCAATCATCAGTGCTCCAAAGCTCGCTCAAATCTGTGCCCTACCTTTTGCGGATCCAGCATCAATCGAGTCTGCGGACAGTCTAGACCGGACACCGATCGACCGATCCTAGCGGGACCAGACGACCGGTAGTCCAGGTTCGAAGGACTGCAATCAGTCTGAAGCTGTCGTTTGCACACGCGACCTCAGCGCAAGCTCCCGGCGCGAAACGCCCCACTGAACCCGACTCACTCGCCCCGCTCCCTCAACCACCCCCCAACCGCTTCCCGAACTGCCCCTCCCCACTCACCGTCACCACCAACTTTTCGCTCGCCCGCGTCGCCGCCACATAAAAACAGCCGCGCCTCTTCCTTCTCGTCCTCCCCCGCTGTCGGCATCAGCCCGACCCGCGGGATGGCGACCCAGGGGAACTCCTAGCCTTTGCTGACCTTCATCGTCATCACGGTCACCGCGTCCACCCGCGGCTGGTAGTCGCCGGTGCGCTTGCGCAAGCGGTGCGGCACGCTTTGCGCCCCAGCGCCGCGGCGCAGGCGTCCATCACCTGAGGCTCGTGGACTGGCTGTACGGATGGTGCAGGAGCACCGAGGGCCATACCCGTCGTTGTGACGTGGGCACCAAGCCCCGCATGCTCCGCCAACACCTTTTTGCGTTTCTGGAATTTCGGTGCCTGCCGTTCCCATCTTTGCTTCAAAGACGCGAGCGGTGCGAAGGTTTCGCGGGACGAATCGCTGGATGCCACCCAAGCAATTCTGTGATTGCTTGGGTGCCTTGCGCCAAATTAAACGCTGGCGGCGCGAGACCGACTTGAATGACGACTGAGTTCAACCCGAACTGACGGCAATTGCGATAAATTGTTGAGTTGCCGACATCTGGCATACAGAGTTGTTTGGTCTTCGACAGTGACCCAGGCACATTGCCACGGCTTTGTCTAAGCAACCTCGTCCGCCAGTGGATCCCCGTCGAGCGGCGGCGTGGCCGGCATGCGGTAGCCCTCGCTGGCCCAGGCGCCGAAGTCGGCGTTTTTGCAGCGCTCGCTGCAAAAGGGACGGAAGGGATTGCCCGGTGCATAGAGGCTGTCGCCACCGCAAGCGGGGCAGCGCACGAGGCGAGGCTTTATTTCTGACGATGCGCTGGGGCTCATGAACACAAGGTCAGCTCGAAGCTGGAATCGGTGGCGCTCGGGCGCAGCCGGCCTTCGCCGTCTTGTTTCATCAAGCGCACCGACACCATGAGGCGGTGGCCGGTGATCTCGGGCACGAGCGCGTCCCCATCGCCATCGTCCAGGCGCACCCGCATCAACTGGTAGGCGCGGCCGGCGGGTAGCGTTTGCTGGAACTGGCCTTCGCTGGCGTGCACGCGCTGCGGCACGCCGCCGTCGCGCAGCAGGCCCAGCAGCAGGTTCAGCGCCTCAGCCAGTGGCAAGAGGGGCGCAATCCATTGCGCCAGGTCAGAGCGCCGGCGCACAGGCGGGTGCTGTTGCCACGCGTAATACGCCGGCAGGTCGAATTCACAGGTGCCGCCGGGAATGCTGATGCGGCTGCGGATGCTCATCAACCATTCGTTGGTGGTGAGCATGTGGCCGGCTTTGCCCGGCAGCTGGTTGAGCGCGTTGTGAACCTGGTCAATCTTGCCGACGACTTCGTCAAGCCGGCTTTCGGCAATCGCCGGGTTGCCGCGGTAGCTGTTGAATTGGGCGCGGTGGCGTTCCAGTTCGCGCAGCAGGTCGGATTTCAAGTCGGCCCGCGCCGCCACATCCATGACCTCGAAAATGGTGGCAATTGCGTAGTGGTGGTCGACCGGCGTGTCCCGCGGGATCAGCTGCCCCATCCGGTCGAACAGGTGTTCGAGCCGCAACATGGTGCGGATACTCTCGTTGAACGGGTATTCGTAGCGGACCAAGGGCGGCGTCCAGGGGAAGCGAGCAAGCGGCGATTGTTCCACAGCGCCGGGCGGCTGCCAGGTGCTTTACCGCGGCGAAACCGCAGCGCGAAAGACGGCCAAGCCAAGCCACCGCCTCAGCATGCGCACCACCGGTTCCACAAGGTCTCAACCTGCAACGCGAGTTCTTCCCGGGTGATGCCGTCGTTGTGCAGCACCGCGTCGGCACAGGTGCGGCGGGCCGTGCGGCTGGCCTGGCGGGCCAGCACGCTGTCGACCATGGCGGCGTTCCAGCCGGGCCGCTGCAGCACGCGCTGGCGCTGCGTGGCTTCGCTGCAATCGACGACGCAAACGCGGTCGACCCGCTGCCGCCAGCGGCCCGATTCGACCAGCAGCGGCACGTCGAACACCTGCACGGCGGCGCTTGATGCGGCAGCGCGGCGCTCGCTTTCAGTGGCAATCAACGGGTGCAGCACAGTTTCGAGCCGCTGCCGGGCGCCCGGCTGGGCCGTGGCAGCGTCGAACACGCGCATGCGCATGCGGTGGCGGTCGAGGCCGCCGGCTGTATCGAGGATGTCAGCGCCGAATGCGGCCACCAGCGCGGCCACCGCGGCGCCGCCAGGCTGCGTCAACTGGTGCGCAATGGCGTCGACATCGATGATCTCGGCACCGTGGCCCGCCAGCAGCGCTGCCACGGTGCTCTTGCCACTGCCAATGCCGCCGGTCAGGCCGATGCGCAGCACGGCCCTTGCGTCTTCTTCGTCAAGCCCAGCCCATCCAACCCAGCACCCGTGCCGGGCCGGCCAGCATCACAGCCAGCCCGGCCCCGGCGAGAAACGGCCCGAACGGCACGTAGCGGCCTTCGCGCAGCCCGCTGTTGAGCTTCATCACGATGCCAACCATCGCGCCGATCACCGAGGCGGCCAGCAGCACCGGCAACACCATCGTTGCGCCCAGCCACGCACCCAGCGCGCCCAGCAGCTTGAAGTCGCCATAGCCCATGCCCTCCTTGCCGGTGGCCAGCTTGAACAGCCAGTAGACCGACCACAGCGACCCGTAACCCGCCACCGCGCCCCACAGCGCCTGCGGCAGCGGCACCGTCCATCCCAGTGCGGCGGCCATCAGGCCAGCCCACAGCAGCGGCAGCGTCAGATCGTCGGGCAGCAAGGTGGTGTCCCAGTCGATGCCGGCGGCGGCCACCAGCACGGCGGTGAAGCCGCACCACAACAGCGCCAGCGGCTGGGCGCCGAAGCGCACGCCGACGGCGGCGAACAACACGCCGGTCAACACCTCGATCAGCGGATAGCGCAGCGAAATCGGCGTGCGGCAGGCGGCGCACTTGCCGCGCAGGCGCAGGTAGCTCAGCACCGGGATGTTTTCGTGCCAGGCGATGGCATGCGCACACGCCGGGCAGCGCGAGCGCGGCCGTGACAGCGTCAACAGCGGCGTTGCGGCCGCTGCTTCGTCCGCTGCCAGGCCCAGCAGTTCGGCGCTTTCGCGTTTCCACCCCTGCTCCAGCATCAGCGGCAAGCGGTGGATGACGACATTCAGAAAACTGCCGATGCACACGCCCAGCAACGCCAGCCAGGCGGGTGACAACAAAAACGCGCCCAGCTCGGCGCCTGGCATGGCCACCGCTTAAACGACCTGGCCGAGCTTGAAGATGGGCAGGTACATCGCCACCACGATGCCGCCGATCAGCGTACCCAAGATGACGATGATGAAGGGCTCCATCAGGCTGGACAAACCCTTGACGGCCTCGTCCACCTCGTCTTCATAGAACTCTGCCGCCTTGCCCAGCATGGCGTCGAGCGAACCCGACTCCTCGCCGATCGAGCACATCTGCAGCACCATGTTCGGGAACACGCCGGTGGTTTGCATCGAGGTGGTCAGCGAGGAGCCGG
>JANXMO010000397.1 GCA_025354615.1 Burkholderiales bacterium
CGACGCGCCGCGCTTGCGGCTGTTGGCCCGCACCGCCCCCGCCGCCCCCGCCGCGCACACCACGGCCGCCGAGCCGGGCCTGGCCGTGCTGCGCGCGGCCCTGTTCGGCAACGCCTGCGTCCACCCGCCGCTGCTGCGCCAGTTACGGCGTACTTTGCAGGCCGCAGGCCAGCCGGTGGATCTGGGCACCGAGGTGGCGGTGTGGCATGACGCCGCCGTCAGCGCCACCCTCAGCGCCTGCACCTTGCACCCCGAGCAGCGTGATGACGTGGAGGCCGACTGGCTGACCCTCGATGCGGCCTTGCGCGAACGCATGGCACAACTGCATTGGCGCGACCTGCAGGCCCGCTCGCCATTGCTGCGTGCGGAATACGCGCTGTGGCTGAGCGAGCGCCTAGCGCCGGGCGGCGCAATGGCGCACACCTTGGCTCAAGGCGCGCTGGCGGGCGAGCACCTGATGCGTGACCTGGTCGCACTGCAGCGACGGCCCGACGAACCGGCAGGCGCCGCGGTTGCCGCCTACATGGCCCGCTTTGCCCAGCGCAACCCGGAGCTGCTGGCTGATGGCAGCGACGCGTTGCAGGCCGCCTGGGCGCTGGCGCACGCCCATTTGCCCATCGGCAGCACGGCGTGGCCGGCCGGCCTGCGCAGCGAAGCCTTGCGCTGGCTCGATGCCACGGTGGCCGAAGACGACATCGCACTGGCGCTGTGCTTCGAGGACCAGCCCGCGCCGCGCCCGGGCGACGCGCCGCTGATGCAGCTGCGGATGGCGCCCGCCGAAGGTGCTGCGACCAGGGGCTGGGCGCTGCCGATGCGCGGCGGTGCGCACTGGACACTGACCGTGCTGTCCGACGGCCGCACCCGTCTGTTCGACACCTTGCGCAGCCTGCGTCTGCTGCTGGGCGCCGACGAGCACGGCCTTGGGTTCACGCTGCTGCAGTTGCTGCTCCACGGCGTTACCGGCGTCAAGCAGCCGGGTTTCGTCGCGCTGGTCGACATCCTGCGCCGCATCGGCCTGGACACCGGCCATCTCGAACGTCAACGGCTCGAATTGCACGCCTGGTGCGCCCATTGGCGCCCTGAGTTTCCTGACCTGCCAGTGAGCGATGACGGCCTCGTTCGCTGGCTGCGCGGCCTTTTCCCGCCGGCCTCACGCAAGCGGCTACGTCGCGCGGTTGACAGCGGCCGCGGCCGGCCGCTGCGCTTGCGTGTCGGCGACGCGGTGGTGCTCGATCCGGGCCGGCGCTACCGGGTCGAAGCTGGCCTGCACTCCATCGACATCGAGGCGGCGGCCGCGCCGGCATGGGCCGCCACGGTCGAGCGCCAAGCGGAAGCGCTGACCGTCCGCCTTCATGACGGTCGTCAGCTGTTATGGCAGCCGCGCACCCACGTGGTGTTGGCCGATGCCGACGGCAACCCGACCGGTGCTGCCTTCGACCTGCCGCATGGCTGCTGGTGGGATGCGGCGGAGCACGCCGAGTTGTTCGGCCGCGCCGGCCCGCTGGTGCTGCGCTGCCCGGCCTGGGCCCACGAGCACGGCGTGGACGAGCACGGTTGCTGGGCGACACTGGAGATGAACGCCGCTGGTGGCGAGCGCCGGGCAGCGCCCACGAAGAAAAAGAGTGCAGGCCCAACGACGCCGGCGCAGCGCGGCTTTCAAGTGCGCCTGCGTTTCCTGCCGCCAGGGAGTTTCTGGATGAACGGG
>JANXMO010000428.1 GCA_025354615.1 Burkholderiales bacterium
CCCAAGCTGCAAGAACTGCCGGTAAGCAATTTAAAAGCGGGATTAGAGATTTTCAAGGAACAGCCCGTCAAAGCTCAAGCGTTTCTCCTTCGCCGTCTGGCGCAAACAGTTTTGGCTTGAGTAACTCATCGCCGCCGCGTCAGCGGTTTGAGAGTCCTTCAACCAATCACTTAAGGAATTCTCTTCCTGGCAAACAAGAAGCAAGCCAGCCCTTTCAGCAACAGACAAACGGTTCGTTTTCAAGCCGGTTCCATCCTTCTCCGTCGAGCTTTAAAGCACCTCTTCCGCCTCCTTTTTTAACAAAAAAATTTTCAGACCCTTCCACAATTTCCGCTTCGGGTTTAAGAGCGCCTCCTCCTCCTAGTTTCATTATCCAATCTCGGGTAGAGCAATCTAAAATACGCACACCAGAGCAACTGCAGGCAGCTCACAATCGTCTGGCAGGT
Organism: Burkholderiales bacterium; assembly: GCA_025354615.1. Lineage (GTDB taxonomy): Bacteria > Pseudomonadota > Gammaproteobacteria > Burkholderiales > Burkholderiaceae_C > JANXMO01. Next base: position 447 of record JANXMO010000428.1, read on the forward strand.
GAAATACAGTCACAGTTGCGCCTCAATCCGGAGAGCATGAAAATTGCTGAATCCGTGTTGGCTCAAATACCCAATATGCCAAAAGAATTGCAAGCAGGGGCATTGAGTGGCTTTAAACAAAAAGTCATTGAACCGCTGAGGCAGCGTCGGCCTGTGGAAATGACAAATGATGAAATCCATTCTCAAATCAGTGAGTCCATGCAAGCAACGGGAAACTCGGAAACATTTTCGGATATCAAGCAAACCACCGCCTGGAATGCCGAGGAATCCATAAAAACTGATGCTGCCAAGTACCTGTCGGCCTTGAGACCTTCGGGCTTTGAAGCAGCTCCTGCTACCAAGCCAGCTTATTCAGGCCAGAAACTACAATTAGATGGCAATTCACTTGATAAACAAATTCAATTTGAATTGCGCATGACCCCAGAAAGTATCCAAATTGCAAAAGGCGTTTTGAAGAATATTTCCAAAATGCCGGCCGATCAACAGACCGCTGCATTGCAAGGGTTTAAAGGCAGAGTCATTGATCCCCTAAAAGGGCGTCCACCCACGCCGCAAATGACGGATGGTGCGATTTATCGGCAAATGGCGGAGGCAAATCGGTATTCACCAGGCAGTTCGGACACGTTCGAGAATATTAAATACAACAATCAATTGGTCGCAAAAGAAAACATAAAAAGGGATATTTCAAAATACAGCGCTGGTTTGACATCCGGTGTGCAAGCACCTCCACTTGCCCCTTCACTTGCCCCTCCGCTCTACTCCTCGCAACAAATTAGATCAGCAGAAAGCGTCGTATTTAAAAGAATTGATTCTCAACTGATACATAGTTCTGAGGCTCAAACGATTGCCCATGCGGTATTGAAGCGAATAAAGAATATGCCTGAAAATCAGGCCATTGGTGCATTAAAACGCTTTCAAGGAGAAGTGATTGATCCGCTGAAATCCTATCAGCCTCAAAGACAAAGTACGGATTCCGAAATCAATCAGCATATACAAAGTGCCCAGTCACATGGAGACCGCGTTGGGGATTTTTATGAAGAAAAGGCAAAAGATAAGGAAGCCGTGAGGACCTCAATTCCAAGGGCAGTTGAACGATATACAAACGCAGTTATTTCTTAAAAATTTAATAGTAACTGATTGTCACTTTTCCGCGGTCGCCCATTATTTGCTTCAAAAGAGTTAACGCTGCGTCGCTTGGATAAAACCGCGCCTCATCGCCCAGCTCCAGTTCGGCGCTGACCGTTGCCCGCTGCAACTGAAGCCGCACTGGCAAACCCAGTGGCACCTCGCCTTGTTCGGTGACCGCCCGGCGCGCCGGGTGGTCGCGCAGCAGCTGGGCCACCGGCGGTTCGTGGCCATTGACTTCGACGCGCAGATATTTACCGAAGCGGCAGCGGGCCGTGGGCAAGTCCCAGACTTGCTGGATATTCAGCCGCAGGCCGCCGGAAAAACGGTCGGGCTGCACTTTGCCCATGACGATCAGCAGCTCGTCATCCTTGAACAAGTCTTTGTTGGCGTTGAGCAGCTCTTCGCTGGCCACGGCCTCGATCGCTT
>JANXMO010000037.1 GCA_025354615.1 Burkholderiales bacterium
GACATGGTGTCCACCGGTCCTGACCGTGACCACACCATCGTGCTGCGCCACCCCTATCAGTTGTAAATATTGGATGCCCATGAACCGCAGAGAAACGCCATGCTGACCGACGACGGCAAGCACTTGTATGTGTCTTGGGACGCCTACCACATGCTGATCGAGCGCCTGGCGCTGAAAGTGCATGCTTCCGGCTGGGTCTTCGACCAGATTCTTTGCCTGGCGCGTGGTGGCATGCGCCCGGGCGATGTGCTGTCACGGGTGTTCGACAAGCCGCTGGCCATCATGTCGACCAGTTCTTACCGGGCCGATGCCGGCACCATCCAGGGCCGGCTGGACATGGCCAAGTACATCACCCTGCCGCGCGGCGAACTGGCCGGCCGTGTGTTGCTGGTGGACGATCTGGCCGATTCCGGCGTGACGCTACGCGCTGTGGTTGACCGCTTGCGCGGCACGCCGGCCATTACTGAGCTGCGTTCAGCGGTGGTGTGGACCAAGGGTGTGTCGACCTACATGCCCGACTACCACGCAGAGCTGCTGCCCACCAGCCCGTGGATTCACCAGCCGTTTGAAGCCTATGACAACATGCGGCCTGAAGGGTTGGCCAAGAAATTTGCCATTTGAACCCTGACCTCAAGCCCGCCGCACCGTGTCTTTCCAGCGGCGTTCAATGAATTGACTTGATACCAAGACAAAAAGCACAGGAAAAACCAGACAAAAAAAAGCCCGCGAAGCGAGCTTTTTGTTCCAACCAGTTTTTATTTTTCCACCACTGTGGTGCCCAGGAGAGGACTCGAACCTCCACGGAGTTACCCGCTAGTACCTGAAACTAGTGCGTCTACCAATTCCGCCACCTGGGCATTTCAGGAAGCTTCGGATCTTACATCATCGCCCATCACCCGCCTTCTTCCCACGCAGCCACGGGCACGCCCGGCGCTGACTTGACCAACGACATCAAGGGCACCGTGCAGGGTCATCGAGACGGCCACGGCTTCGTGCTGCGCGATGACCACCAGCCCGATCTCTACCTTTCGCCGCAGGAAATGCGTGCCGTGCTGCACCACGACCGGGTCAAAGTTCGGGTGGTTGGCCACGACCGCAAAGGCCGGCCCGAAGGGCGGGTGTTGGAAATTCTGGCGCGTCGCCCTGCGCCCATCATCGGCCGGCTGCTGCAGGAAAGTGGCGTTTGGCTGGTCGCGCCGGAAGACAAGCGCTATGGGCACGACATCCTGGTGCCGAAAAACGCTGTTGCGCATGCCGTTGCCGGCCAAGTGGTGTCGATCGAGTTGACCGAGCCGCCATCGCTCTACTCCCAGCCGGTCGGCCGTGTCATCGAGGTGCTGGGCGACATTGACGATCCCGGCATGGAAATTGAAATCGCCGTGCGCAAATACGAGGTGCCGCACCGCTTTTCGCCCGCAGCGCTGGCACAAGCGGCCAGCTTGCCCGAGCGCATTCGCGCCTCCGACTGCAAGAACCGCGTTGACCTCACCGACGTGGCGCTGGTCACCATCGACGGCGAAGATGCCCGTGACTTCGATGACGCCGTGTACTGCGAGCCGGCCATGGTCGGCGGCAAAAGCGCAGGCCGCTCGAAGACGCCGAATGGCTGGCGGCTGGTGGTAGCCATTGCCGATGTGAGCCATTACGTGCGGCCCGACGAACCGATCGACGGCGATGCGTATGAACGCGCCACCTCGGTCTACTTTCCGCGCCGCGTCATTCCCATGCTGCCTGAAAAGCTGTCGAACGGTCTGTGTTCGCTCAACCCGCAAGAAGACCGGTTGGCGATGGTGTGTGACATGTTGATCGACGCCGCGGGCGACATCCAGGCCTACCAGTTCTTTCCGGCCGTGATGCGTTCGCAAGCCCGCTTCACTTACACCGAGGTGGCCGCTATCCTCACCAACACGCGCGGGCCGGAAGCGGCCAAGCGCAGCGCGCTGGTGCCGCACTTGCTGCATCTGAACGAAGCCTACCGTGCGTTGTTGAAAGCGCGCTCTCGGCGTGGCGCGGTGGACTTTGAAACGGCAGAAACGCAAATCGTTTGCGACGACAACGGCCGCATTGAAAAAATTGTGCCGCGCATTCGCAATGAAGCGCATCGCTTGATCGAAGAAGCCATGCTGGCCGCCAACGTTTGCGCGGCTGATTTCATCGCCTCACACCGCCATGCCGCGCTCTACCGGGTTCACGAAGGCCCAACGCCGGAGAAGAAGACCCTGTTGCAAAACTACCTGCGTTCGTTGGGCCTCGGGTTGTCGATCAGCGATGACCCCAAGCCTGCTGAATTTCAGGCGATTGCCGCTGCCACGCATGACCGCATTGACGCCATGCAAATACACAGCATGCTGTTGCGGTCGATGCAGCAAG
>JANXMO010000433.1 GCA_025354615.1 Burkholderiales bacterium
CGGCCGGCACCACGGCTTCCGGTGCCTCGCCCAGCCCTGCCGCCAGCGCCGCGGCCATTTGCTCGGGCGAGCCGCCGCGCACGGCAGCCGCCACCATATTAAAGCGCCGCAGCAGCGCGGCCAGCCGGGTGTAGTCGAGCGCCAGTGGGTCGCCTTCGGCATGCGCAATGTCGATCAGCACCGGGTCGTGGCTGAACATTTCCGGCGTGTCGCCATAGCGCGCGGTCAGCTCGTGTTCGATCGCCGACATGTCGGTCGTCTTGAGCGCCACGACCACCAGCGTCACCGAGGCGCTGCGCAGCTCGAACACCGCCGGCGCGCCAGCTTTCTTGTGCGGCGACATGGCGGCCCGTCAGCTTGCGGAGGCGGTTTGCGCGTGGCGCAGCCGGATGTGCAGCTCGCGCAGCTGCTTCTCGTCGACCGGGCTGGGCGCGCCGGTCAGCAGGCACTGCGCGCGCTGCGTTTTCGGGAAAGCGATCACGTCGCGGATGCTGTCGGCGCGCGCCATCAGCGTGACGATGCGGTCCAGCCCGAACGCCAGCCCGCCGTGCGGCGGCGCGCCGTATTGCAGCGCGTCGAGCAGGAAGCCGAATTTCAGCTGCGCTTCTTCGGGGCCGATCTTCAAGGCATCGAACACTTTGCTCTGCACCTCGGCGCGGTGGATGCGCACCGAGCCGCCGCCCATCTCCCAGCCGTTGAGCACCATGTCATAGGCCTTGGAGATGCAGCGGCCCGGGTCGCTTTCCATCAGGTCTTCGTGGCCGTCTTTCGGAGCGGTAAAGGGGTGGTGCGTGGCGCTCCAGCGCTGGCCGTCGTCGTCGTATTCGAACATCGGGAAGTCGACCACCCACAGCGGCGCCCACACGTCGTTGAACAAGCCGTGGGCACGGCCGAATTCGCTGTGGCCGATCTTGACGCGCAACGCGCCGATGGCGTCGTTGACGACCTTCTCGCGGTCGGCGCCGAAAAACAGCAGGTCGCCATTGGCCGCGCCGGTGCGCGTGAGGATTTCAGCCACCGCGCGGTCATGCAGGTTTTTGACGATGGGGCTTTGCAGGCCTTCGCGGCCACGCGCTGCGTCGTTGACCTTGATCCAGGCCAGGCCCTTGGCGCCGTAGATCTTGACGAATTCGGTGTAGCCGTCGATGTCACCGCGCGTCAGCTCGCCACCGCCGGGCACGCGCAGCGCGACCACGCGGCCGCCTGCGGCGCTAGCCGGCGCGCTGAAGACTTTGAAGTCGACGTCGGCCATCACGTCGGTCAGGTCGGTGAATTCCAGCTGCACCCGCAGGTCGGGTTTGTCGGAGCCGAAGCGGCGCATCGCTTCGGCGTACGTCATCACCGGGTAGGTGGGAAGCTCGACGCCGATGGTGTTCTTGAACACCGTGCGGATCATGCCTTCGAACATCGCGCGGATTTCCTCTTCATCGAGGAAACTGGTTTCGATGTCGATCTGCGTGAACTCGGGTTGGCGGTCGGCGCGCAGGTCTTCGTCGCGAAAGCACTTGGTGATCTGGTAGTAGCGGTCGAAACCGGCCACCATCAGCAGCTGCTTGAACAGCTGCGGACTTTGCGGCAGCGCAAAAAACATGCCGTCGTTGACGCGGCTGGGCACCAGGTAGTCGCGTGCGCCTTCGGGCGTGCTTTTGGTCAGCATCGGCGTTTCAATGTCGATGAAGCCGTGGGCATCAAGGAACTTGCGAACTTCCATCGCCACGCGGTAGCGCAGGATCAAGTTCTTTTGCATCTGCGGGCGGCGCAGGTCGAGCACGCGGTGCGTCAGGCGCGTGGTCTCGGACAGGTTTTCATCGTCTATCTGGAACGGCGGCGTCACGCTCGGGTTCAGCACTTCGAGTTCCAGGCACAGCACCTCGATCCTGCCGCTGGTCAGCTGGGTGTTTTCGGTGCCGGCCGGCCGCGCGCGAACACGCCCGGTCACCTTCAAACAGAACTCGTTGCGCACGCCTTCGGCGGTTTTGAACATCTCCGCCCGGTCGGGGTCGCAAACGACTTGCACCAGGCCTTCGCGGTCACGCAGGTCGATGAAGATGACGCCGCCGTGGTCGCGCCGGCGGTGCGCCCAGCCCATCAGCGTGACATTTTGGTCCAGCAGGGCTTCGCTGACGCTGCCGCAATAAGTGGTTCTCATGAAAAATTCGCTCCAGGATCGGATGTTAATTTCCCGGCGGCCAGCGCCAGGAAGACAGCATGCGCGCAGCAGGGCTGCCGGGGAATATCAGGGCAACGGCGGCGGCAGCGGCACTGCCGCGGGCGGGGCCACCACCCCCATCGAGATGATGTATTTCAAGGCTTCGTCAACGCTCATGGCCAGCGCAATCACATCGGCACGCCGCACCATCAGAAAAAAGCCCGAGGTCGGGTTCGGCGTGGTGGGCACATACAGGCTGAGGTAGTCGTCACGCAGGTGCAGCGCCGCCTCACCACCCGGTTTGCCGGTGACGAAAGCAATCGTCCAGCAGTCGGCTCGCGGATATTGCACCAGCACGGCCTCCCGAAAGGCATTGCCGCTGCTGGAAAACAGCGTATCGGACACCTGTTTGACCGAACTGTAGATCGACTTGACGATCGGAATCTTGTTGAGCAGCCGCGCGCCCTGGCGCAGCCACCACTGGCCCACCATGTTGGTGGCGAACACGCCGGTCAACAACAGGCCGCCCACCATCACGATGACCCCCAGCCCTGGAATTTGCTTGAGCAACTCCAACTGCGTGTCGACCGCGACCGGCAACAGCTTTTGGGACAGACTGACGACGGCTGCAAACACGCCATCCAGCAGGCCCAGCACCGCGTGCAGAACCCAAATGGTGACGGCCAGCGGCAGCCAAACCAGCAAGCCGGCGATCAGGTATTTCTTCATGGCGTCAAGCAGTGACGCAGGCCATTGGGTGCACGAACAGCACGCCCATTTCAGTTACCTTTGCCGGCAGGCGCCGTGGGTGGTGGCGTTGCGGTGTTCGTCGTGGCCGCCGGCGTTGCGGCGGGCGCAGCGGTTGCGGAGCCGGCTTTTGCACCCGCTTCAAGGCTGGGCGCCGTCGTTTCCTTCTTTTCACCGCCGTCTTTGGCAGTGCTTTGCGACTCGGCCGCGGCGCCCTCGGCCGGTGGCTTGGCCGCGGGCTGCGAGCCGCCTTTGAAATCGGTCACATACCAGCCCGAGCCTTTCAACTGGAAGCCCGCCGCGGTGACCTGTTTGGTGAAGGCCTCGGCACCGCACTGCGGGCAGGTCGTCAACAGCGGATCCGACAGTTTTTGCAAAACATCTTTGGCGTGGCCGCAAGCCGTGCAGCGGTAAGCATAAATAGGCATGAAACGGATTCTCGTGAGAAATCAACCGGGGAATTCAACGGGCCAAATGTCAACAAAGCCCTTGGGCTGTGGAAATAGGCCAACAAGAATTCTAACGCGCCGCCTTCTAAGGCTCAATTTTCCAGGTCGCATTCGTATTGATGTCGCCCTCCAGGCGAATTACTTTCAGCTCCGGTTTCCATTCAGTATCTTCTGCTGAAGCGGGAGGCTGCAAAATGGAATACTCGATTGTCTTGTTGTTTTTCCAAACCAGTTTATTTGGATATGCGTCGGGGAAATCCACTGAATACTCTTCATAGATTTCATCCGAGTTTAATCTATAAACTGCAACAAAGTTACGGTTGTAAGAGCTTTCATCCCCACCGAAAACGGCCACGCGACGTCGATCAGGAGATGCATAGATTTCATCGCCACCATCTTTTTGCTGCCCGGTAGGCAAATGCACTAACAGATAATCTGCGCCCTCATAATAGGTTACCGATACAGTTGCGCAGGCAATATCTGGAAAGTAACCACGTAATTCGTAGGAAATGTAATGCCATTCAGGAGTGATATCGCGCTTGCTGTCTTGGAGGCGCACTTTCACGCCGTTGGCCGCAACGATCGTCAACTCATTTTGTTTTCGAAAAAACTGTCGCGGGTATTTCTTCAGCAGCGCGGCCTCTCTACATGCTCGCACTTCGTCGAATTTTTCAAAATTTTTGCAGCGGGAATAAGCGGTTTCGCCACCAAAGCTTTCAGGCGAAACCAAGCAAACCAACAAGGCTGTCAAAAATAAAAAGGGTTTATGCATTTTCCAATTCAGTTCGCCACTGATTCAACGGCTTTGAAGTTTGTGAACACGCGCGTTTGAACCCGCCGTATTTTTGGCGGAACGCTGTCGGGCACCGTCAGTTTTTTCATGTCGTCGGGCGATAGGAAAATAGTCGGGTTGTCGACCACGGCTTTGTCGGCATACGGCCGCGAAGCGAGATTGGGATTGGCATACAGCACCTTGTTGGTCAAGGCGGCATGCACCTGCGGGCGCAGGATGTAGTTGATGAACAGGTGCGCGTTGCGTGGGTGGGGCGCGTCTTTTGGGATCGCCATCGAATCGAAGAACAGCGTGGCGCCGCGGGGCGGTATCAAGGCCTCGATCGTCTGGCCGGTGTTGCCGTCAATTGCACGTTGCCGGGCGATGTTGATGTCGCCCGAGTAGCCCATCACCACGCACAGCGCGCCACTGGCCAGGTCGTTGATGTAGCCGGATGAAGAGAACCGGCTGACGTTGGGCCGCGCCGCTGCCAGCACGCTTGCGGCAGCGGTGTAATCGTCCGCATGGATGCTGTAAGGCGGCTGGCTGGCGTAGGCCATGGCCACGGGCAACACTTCGGAGGCGGAATCGAGCACGTTGATGCCGCAGGCCTTCAGCCGTGTGGCGTAAGCCGGATCAAAAATCAGCGCCCACGGGTTGGCCGGCAACGGCACCGCGCCCAACGCCGCCCGGACTTTGTCGACATTGATACCGACCGTCACGTAGCCCCACAGCCAAGTAACGAGGTGGTGGTTGCCAGGGTCAACGGCCGTTTGCTGCGCGAGCAGGGCCGGGTCAAGATTGTTCCAGTTCGTCAACAAGCCGCGCTGCAACGGCTGGAACAAACCAGCTTCAATCTGCATCTTCGCGAAATGCGCGCTGGGCACGACGATGTCATAACCGGTTTGCCCGGCAATCAGCTTGGCGTGAAGGGTTTCGTTGTTGTCATAGTTGTCGTAGACCACCTTGATGCCGGTTTCTTTTTCGAAGTTCTTCAGCGTGTCGTTGGCGATGTAGTCGGACCAGTTGTAGATATTGAGCACCGGCGGCTCGACGCCAGCGGCCGGCGCAGCAGGTTTTTCCGCCCGCCACGGCGCCCACATCAGCGCCACGAGCAACGCTGCTGCCATTGCGATCCACGCGGTCAACCGCCTGCTTGGCCCCATGTGCTCACCCTTTCCGACTCCATCCGTTTTCGTTTGCCACGCCCTACGGCATTGGCCGACTAAAAGCGCAGCGGCGGCAACACATGCCAGACGCCCGTGGCCAGCGCAAACCCGAGCGCCAGCCACAGCACTGCTTGCAAGCGGCGTTGCGTGCGCCGTTGCTCGGCCAGCAGTGCCAGCCACGCGGGCGAGTCTTTTTCGTGCGGGTGCAGCAACGCCTGGTGCAGCAGCCTCGGCAGCTCTGGCAGCAACTGCACATAACGGGGCGCTTCTTTTTTCAGCCGCTCGAGCAAGCCGCGCCAGCCCACTTGCTGGTTCATCCAGCGTTCCAGAAACGGCTTTGCCGTGGCCCACAGGTCGAGCTCCGGGTCGAGCTGGCGGCCCAGGCCTTCGACGTTGAGCAGCGTTTTCTGCAGCAGCACCAATTGCGGCTGGATCTGCACGTTGAAGCGGCGCGAGGTCTGGAACAACCTTAGCAGCACCTGGCCGAGCGAAATGTCCTTCAGCGGCCGGTCGAAGTGCGGCTCGCAGACGGCGCGAATCGCGCCTTCGAGTTCATCGACGCGGGTGTTGGGCGGCACCCAGCCGCTTTCGACGTGCAGCTCCGCCACGCGCTTGTAGTCGCGGCGGAAAAAGGCGATGAAGTTCTGCGCCAGGTATTCCTTGTCGAACTCGGTCAGGATGCCGACGATGCCGAAATCA
>JANXMO010000042.1 GCA_025354615.1 Burkholderiales bacterium
CCTTGCTCGGGCGGTTACAGGCGCCGGCTGCCGCCGACGCGCGGCGCCAGCGCGGGCAGATGGACTTGCGCACCTACGGCATTGGCGCGCAAATCCTGCGTGACCTGCGCATCACCCGCATGCAGCTGCTGGGCAGCCCGCGCCGCATGCCCAGCATGACCGGTTACGGGCTTGAAATCACCGGCTTCACGGCCGCACCTCATTGACATTGATTCACACCTTCACAGGCAAGCACACCCCATCATGCAAGGCGCAAACCAGGCCCGCGGCGATGCCCCGGCCACCGAACTCAATGGACAGGACTTGCGCATCGGCATCGTGCAAGCGCGCTTCAACGCCGCCATCACACAGACCATGGCGCAGGCCTGCACGGCCGAGCTGCTGGCGCTCGGCGTGGCGGCCAAGCACATCCGCCACCTCACCGTGCCAGGTGCGCTGGAGCTGCCAGTGGCGCTGCTGGCACTGGCCGACAGTGGCGAGCACGACGCGTTGATTGCGATTGGCTGCGTCATTCGCGGCGAAACCTACCACTTCGAGCTGGTGGCCAATCAAAGCGCCGCCGGCATCATGCGCGTCACGCTCGACCACCAGTTGCCCGTCGTCAACGCCGTGCTGACGGTGGAAGATGAAGCGCAGGCGCTGGCGCGCGCTGACGTGAAAGGCCGCGAAGCGGCGCACGTGGCGGTCGAAATGGCCAATTTGCTGGAGGACCTGACATGAGCTCGCAAGACCACCCCTCCGCATTTGACGCCGCCCCGGACTCTGCAGCGCCAACGCCAACGCCAAACCCAACGCCGCCGCGCCGCACCGACATGCGCTCGATGCGCCGGCGCTCGCGCGACGTGGCTTTGCAGGGCTTGTACCAGTGGCTGCTGTCGGGCGAAGATGCCGGCGCCATCGACGCCCATATGCGCGAGCAGGAAAACTTCGACGAGTGCGACGCGGCGCATTTCGATGCGCTGCTGCACGGCTGCATCGCCGAAGCGGCGGCGCTGGACGCGGTCCTGGCCAAGCTGGTGGACCGGCGCACCGACCACCTGTCACCGGTCGAGCACGGCGTGCTGTTGATCGGCGCTTACGAGCTGAAGCACTGCATCGACATCCCCTACAAAGTGGCAATCAACGAAGCGGTCGAATTGGCCAAGCGTTTTGGTGGCACCGACGGCCACAAATACGTCAACGGCGTGCTCGACAAGGCGGCCGCCGAGCTGCGTCCGCTGGAAGTGCAGGCCATGCGCGCCGCGCGGCGCTGACATGCGGGCGCCACTTTCCACAGCGGCCGGCCCGCCTTTCGAGTACATGCTGCGCGTGTACTGGGAAGACACCGACGCCGGTGGCGTTGTCTTCTACGCCAACTACCTGAAGTTTTTCGAACGCGCGCGCACCGAGTGGCTGCGCGCGCTCGGCATCGGTCAGCAGCAGCTGCGTGAAGCAACCGGTGCACTGTTCGTCGTCGTCGACGCCACAGTGCGCTTCTTGGCGCCGGCACGGCTCGACGATTGCCTGAACATCGGCGTCCAGGTGGTTGAGGCCAACCGGGCCTCGCTGCTGATTGCACAGCAAGCGGCTTGCAACGGGCGCCGGCTGGCTGAAGGCCGCATTCGTATCGGCTGTGTCGACGCCAGCACTTTTCGCGCGCGGCGCCTTCCCGCAGACCTTTAGTGTGATGGCAGCATGAACCAAGACCTTTCGATCTTTTCGCTGGTGCTGCACGCCAGCCTGGTGGTGCAGCTGGTGATGGCCGGGTTGATGGTGACCTCGCTGGCCAGCTGGACGGTGATTTTCGGCAAGTTGTTCGGCCTGCGCCGCGTGCGCATGGCCAACGACGACTTCGAACGCGAGTTCTGGGCCGGCAAGAATCTGAACGACCTGTACGCCGACGCCACCCGGCGCGCTGAAAACTCAGCGCCGATGGAGCGCATTTTTGCCAGCGGCATGCGCGAATTCATGAAGCTGCGCGAACGCCGCGTCAGCGACGCCGCGGCGCTGCTCGACGGCGCCCGCCGCGCCATGCGCGCCAGCCTGCAGCGTGAGATGGATGTGATCGAATCCAACCTGTCATTCCTCGCATCGGTGGGCTCGGTGTCGCCTTACGTCGGCCTGTTCGGCACGGTGTGGGGCATCATGCACGCCTTCATCGGCCTGTCCAACCTGACGCAGGTGACGTTGGCCACAGTGGCGCCGGGCATTGCCGAAGCGCTGGTGGCAACGGCCATCGGGCTGTTCGCCGCCATTCCCGCGGTGATCGCTTACAACCGCTTCGCGCACGACATCGACCGCATCGCCATCAAGCTGGAAACCTTCATCGAAGAGTTTTCCAACATCCTGCAGCGCAACGCCGGCCAGCCGGCGCCAGCCCCAGCCGCGCAGGCGCGTTGACATGCCCGCCCTCGCTTCCAGCCGCCGCGGCGGCCGCCGTCGCACCATCAGCGAAATCAACATGGTGCCCTTCATCGACGTGATGCTGGTGCTGTTGATCATCTTCATGGTCAGCGCGCCGCTGATCACCACCGGCGTGGTCGACCTGCCCACCGTGGGCAAGAGCCGCCAGCGGCCCGAGCACGTGATCGAGCTGGTGGTTGGCGCCGATGAAACGCTGCGCCTGCGGCTCGACGGGCAGCAAGAGCAGCCCCTGGCGCAGCGCAACGTGGCCGAACGCGTGCGCGAAGCGCAAGCGGGCGATGCCAACACGCCGGTGGTGATTTCAGCCGACAAGGCGGTGCGTTATGACGCCGTCGTCAAACTGATGAACACCCTGCAAAAAGCCGGCGTGCAGCGGGTGGGCCTGTCGGTGAAATCCGGCGGCGCGTGACCCTAGAAACGGCAGTTGACCGCTCATATCCGCTTGCAAGGTTTTATGCCTGCTCATTTTTTTACCCACGGCCGTGTTCACCTCATGGGTGACAGCGCTACGCACCTGAGCGGGCCGCGCTGCGGCGCGCTGGCGGCGTTGCTCCTCCTTGCAAGCACACCGCATCACAGCCCGTTCAGATGCGTTCAACTGCCGTTTCCAGGGTGAAGCCGATGATGACGATGGCAACACCGCGCGATGCGCTGCTGCCCCGCCCCCCCGGCGGCCTACGGCGCGGGCTGCTGCTGGCCCTGGTGGCGCACGGGCTGCTGGTGGCTGGGCTGTCGTTCAGCGTGCGCTGGCACACACAGGCGCCCGACGCTGCCGAAGCGGAGTTGTGGGCCAGCGTGCCGCGGGCAGCGGCACCGCGGGCGGCTGAGCCACCACCGCCACCACAGCCGGTTGCGCCCCCTACATCGATGCGCATCACGCCCCCCCGGGCGGCGGAACCGGAAGACACCCGCACCGCGGCGGACGCGCAAATTGCCGTCGAACGCGAACAACAACGCAAAAACGCCCGCCAGCGCGCCGCTGAACAGGCCGAGGCCAAGCGCCGCGAAGCACAACAGGCGGCGCAAGACGCCGCGGCGGCCGAAAAGCGCAAGCAACAGGAACGCCAGCAGCAGCAAGATCAGCAACAGCAGCAAAGACAGGAAAAGCAGAAACAGCAGGCCGCAAAGGCGCTGGAAGCGCAGGCCGAACAGCTGCAGGCGCAGCGCGAAGCCAACCTCAAACGCATCATCGGCGAAGCCGGCGGCAGCGCCACGGCGGGCACTGCCGGCGTGGCAGCGCAAAGCGCCGCGCCGAGCGCCGACTACATCGGCCGCATCAAGGGGCGCATTCGCCCCAACGTGTCTTTCCCCAACACGCTGGAAGGCAACCCGTCCGTCGAAGTCGAAGTGCGCATGGCGCCCGACGGCCGCATCCTGTCGACCCGCCTGCTCAAGGCCAGCGGCGCGCCGGAGTGGGACGCCGCGGTGCTGCGCGCGATCGACAAGACCGAAGCCTTGCCGCGTGACGAGAACGGCCGCGTGCCGCCGGCGCTCACCATCGTTTACCGGCCACGCGACTTTTGACGGCGCGCCAGCTCAAAGCGCCCCGGCATGGCGCTTGCGCAACTCGTGCGCCGCATCCACCATGTG
>JANXMO010000523.1 GCA_025354615.1 Burkholderiales bacterium
GCGGCGTGCCGCGGCGCATCAATGCGGTGTGCGACCGGCTGCTGTTGCTGGGCTTTCTCAGCAACCGCAGCCACCTGACGCTGGCCGACGTCAACGAGGTGGTCAACGAATTTGCCCAGGAATCGCGCGTGCCGGCGCACACCAAGGCGCTGAGCGACGCCGGGCCGGACAGCGGCTTCGACCAGCCGAGCGGTCCCGGCGCGCTGCTGGACATCGATCTGACGCATCTCAAACGGGGCCAGGCGGGCGTGCACGGCATGGCGCAGCAAATCGACGCCCTGAGCGCGCAGCAGCAAAGCGACACCTTGCAGCGGCTCGAACGCAGCTTGCTGCGGCTGGAGCGGGTCAACCTGCAAACGCTGTCGCTGATGAAAAAACTGGTCACGGCGGTGGCCGTGGCCACGCAGGAAGGATCACCCCACGACAGCAGCAACAACGGCAATCACAGCGGCACCAACAACGACAGCGACAACGAGCGCACGGTGCCGATGCCGTCCAATGCGGTGTCGCGGGAGCGCAATTCATGAGTGCCGTGCGCCCGGTGATGTGCGTGGTCGGCGCGCGGCCCAATTTCATGAAAATGGCGCCGCTGCTGCGCGCCTTGGCGGCCCACGCGCCGCCGTTGCCGGCGCTGCTGCTGCACACCGGCCAGCACTACGACGCCGACATGAACGACCGCCTGTTCGCCGACCTCGGCCTGCCGCGTCCCGACATCAACCTCGATGTCGGCTCGGCCAGCCACGCGGTGCAAACCGCCGAGGTGATGCGTCGCTTCGAGCCGGCACTCGATGCGCACCGGCCGGCTTGCGTGGTGGTGGTCGGTGATGTCAACTCGACGCTTGCCTGCACCCTGGTGGCGGTGAAAAAAGGCATTCCGGTGGCGCATGTGGAAGCCGGCCTGCGCAGCGGCGACCGCACGATGCCCGAGGAAATCAACCGCATCGTCACCGACCAGCTGGCCGACCGGCTCTACACCACCGAGCGCAGCGCCGCCCAGCACTTGCAGCGCGAAGGTATTGCGCCCGAGCGCGTGTGCTTTGCCGGCAATGTAATGATCGATTCGCTGCGCTTGCACCGCGGCCAGGCGCCGGCCGCGGCCGCCACGCTGGTGGCGCACGGCATCGACGCCGCATTGGTCGGGCAGCCGCAAGGCTATGGTGTGGTCACCTTGCACAGGCCATCGAACGTCGATAACGCCGCCGCGCTGCGCGCGCTGCTGGGCGTGCTGGCCGAAGTCGCCCAACGCCTGCCGCTGGTGTTCGCGATGCACCCGCGCACGCGCGCCAAGATCGAGCAATTCGGGCTGAGCGGCTTGATCGACCCGGCGCGCATCGCCACGCTGCCGCCGCAGGGTTACCTGGAAATGCTGGGCCTGATGGCCGGCGCACGCCTGGTGCTGACCGACTCGGGTGGACTGCAGGAGGAAACCACCGCGCTTGGCGTGCCGTGCCTGACGCTGCGCAGCAACACCGAGCGGCCCATCACCGTCGAGCAGGGCACCAACACGCTGGTGGGCGCCGACCGTGAATTGATTCTGCGCAGCGTCGACGACATCCTGGCCGGCCGCGGCAAGACCGGCCGCCTGCCCGAACTCTGGGACGGCCATGCCGCCGAACGCATCGCCGCCGACTTGTGGCATTGGCTGGCCACGCGGGCGCACGGCCCCGGCTGACGCGCCATGGCCATCTCTCCGCCAGGCGCCGCTTCTTCATCGGGCACCGCTCCGTTGACCCTCGTCAATGCCTTGACGATCGACGTCGAGGACTACTTCCAGGTGTCGGCCTTTGCGCCGCACATTGCCCGCAGCGAGTGGGACGCGCGTGAATGCCGGATCGAGCGCAACGTCGAACGCATCCTCGCGCTGCTTTCCGCGCACCGCGTGCAAGCCACGTTTTTCACACTGGGCTGGATAGCCGAACGCTACCCGCAGCTGGTGCGCCAGCTGGTCGCGCAAGGCCATGAACTGGCCAGCCACGGCTACGGCCATGAACGCGCGAGCGACCTCACGCCGGCCGCCTTCCGCAGCGACGTCGACCGCGCCAAGAAACTGCTCGAAGACCTGGGCGGCGTGGCGGTGCGCGGCTACCGCGCGCCGAGCTTTTCGATCGGCACCGGCAACCTGTGGGCTTTCGACGGCCTGGCCGCCGCCGGTTATGCCTACAGCTCCAGCGTCTACCCGATCCGCCATGACCATTACGGCATGCCCGATGCCCCGCGTTTCGCGCACCGCCTGCCTTGCGGCCTGCTGGAAGTACCGGTCACCACCGTGCGCCTGCTCGGGCGCAACCTGCCGGCCAGCGGCGGCGGCTACTTCCGGCTGCTGCCGTATGCGGTGTCGCGCGGGCTGCTGCGCCGCGTCAACAGCCATGACCGGCAAGCCGGGGTGTTTTACTTCCACCCCTGGGAAATCGACCCGGCGCAGCCGCGCGTGGCCGGCATCAGCGCCAAAACGCGGTTTCGCCATTACTTGAATCTGGACCGCATGGAAGGCCGGTTGGGCCGCCTGCTCGGTGACTTCCGCTGGGGGCGGATGGACGATGTGTTTGCCCCCGCGCCCCGCGCCGTTCAGTGACCACCCGCTGGCCATGCTGACGATTCAACGCCTGCAGCCGCACGACCGGCACACCGCCGCCACGTGGGATGCCTTCGTGATGGCCTGCCCCACGGCCACCTTTTTCCACCGCGCCGGCTGGCAGCGGCTGCTGCGCGAGGTGTTCGGCCACGAAGCGTATTTCTTGTATGCCGAAGAAACCGGCCGCATCACCGGCGTGCTGCCGCTCGGCCATGTCGACAGCCTGCTGTTCGGTAGCTCGCTGGTCAGCCTGCCGTTTGCGGTTTACGGCGGCGTGGCGGCGCTGAACGAAGCCGCGGCCAGCGCGCTCGAAGCCGAAGCCCAGCGCATTGCCGTGCGGCTGGGCGTCGACCACCTGGAACTGCGCCAGCGCACGCTGCGCCACGCCGACTGGCCGCTGCAAGACCTGTACGTGAGCTTTCGCAAAACCCTGCTGCCCGATGCGCAGGCCAACCTGCTGGCGATTCCTCGCAAGCAGCGCGCCATGGTGCGCAAGGGCATGGCCAACGGCCTGCGCAGCGACATCGACGCCGGCGTCGACCGCTTCTTTGCTCTTTACGCCGACAACGTCCACCGCCACGGCACGCCGGCGCTGCCGCGGCGCTACTTCGAAGCGCTGCAACGCGAATTCGGCGCCGACTGCGAAGTGCTCACCGTCAGCACCGCCGACGGCCGCGCGCTCAGCAGCGTGCTCAGCTTCTACTTCCGCAACGAGGTGCTGCCGTACTACGCTGGCGACGACACCTCGGCGCGCGCGCTGGCCGCCAACGACTTCAAGTACTGGGAGCTGATGCGCCGCGCCTGCGCGCGCGGGGTCCAGGTGTTCGACTACGGCCGCAGCAAGCAAGGCACCGGCTCGTATGCATTCAAGAAAAACTGGGGCTTCGAGCCGGAGCCCTTGTTTTATGAATACCAGCTCTACAAGCGCGACAGCGTGCCGCAGAACAACCCGAACAACGCCAAGTACCAGCGGGTGATCAAGGCCTGGCGGCGCCTGCCGATCGGCGTCGCCAACTGGCTCGGGCCGTTCCTCGTGCGCCATCTCAGTTGACTGCCGGCTGATCCGTGCCCGTCCACGCGCCATGGCCAATCTGCTCTACCTCGTGCACCGCCTGCCTTACCCGCCCAACAAGGGCGACAAGGTGCGCTCCTATCACCTGCTGCAACACCTGGCGGCGCGCCACCGCGTGTTTCTCGGCACCTTTCTCGACGACCCGGCCGACGCGCCGCACGTCGACACCGTGCGGGCGCTGTGCGCCGGCGCGCACGTTGCCGTGCTGACGCCGGCCCGCGCCAAGCTGCGCAGCCTGCCTGGCCTGCTGCACGGCCAGCCGCTGACGCTGGGCTACTACCGTGACGCGTCGCTGCAGCGCTGGGTTGCCTGCACCGCCGCGCGCGAGCGGCTTGACGCGGCCGTGGTGTTTTCGTCGTCAATGGCGCCTTACGCCACAGCGCTGCCCGGCGTGCCGATGCTGGTCGATTTCGTCGACGTGGATTCCGCCAAGTGGACGGCCTATGCCGGCGCGCGCCGCTGGCCGCTGTCGTGGCTGTACCGGCGCGAAGGCCGGCGCCTGCTGGCCTATGAACGCCACGTAGCGGCGGCCGCGCAGCGCTCGTTCTTCGTCAGTGATGCCGAATGCGCGCTGTTCGCCAGCGCCGCGCCGGAGTGCGCTTCGCGCATCGAAACGCTGGGCAACGGTGTCGACGCCGTGCACTTCACGCCGGATGCGCTGCGGCCGTCGCCTTATGCCGCCGATGAGCTGCCGCTGGTGTTCACCGGCGCGATGGACTACTGGCCGAACGTTGACGCCGTGACCTGGTTCGCCCAAGCCGTGCTGCCGCGCCTGCGCGAGCGCTGGCCACGGCTGCGCTTTCACATCGTCGGCCGCGCGCCCACGCCTGCGGTGCGGGCGCTGGCCTCGGCGGCGGTGGCCGTCAGCGGCACGGTGCCCGACGTGCGGCCTTACCTGCAGCATGCCGCCGTCGTCGTGGCGCCGCTGCGTGTGGCGCGCGGCGTGCAGAACAAGGTGCTGGAAGCGATGGCGATGGCGCGCCCCGTCGTGGTGGCCGCCGCCTGCGCCCGAGTGCTTGATGCAGTGGCTGGCACCGAACTGCTGAGTGCCGAGAGTGCCGACGACTTCGTGCAGCAGATCGACGCCTTGCTGCAGGCGCCTGACCAAGCGCGCCGCATTGGCGCCGCCGCCCGTGAGCGCGTGTTGCAAAGCTTCAGCTGGGCAGCGCACCTGTCACGCATCGACCGCTCGTTGAACGCACTGCCGGCGTTCAACAGGCCGCCATTCGGCGGCCTCACCGCGGCGGTGCAGCCATGAAGCGCAGGATCATCGAGGAGTGGCCGTTGCAGGCCACGGCACAGACGCCCTGGCGGCATGTGCTGCCCGGGCTGGTGGTAGTGCTGTGCGCGGTGCTCTGGCTCTACCGGGACACCGCGCTGGCGATGGTTGCGATCTGGGCGCGCTCCGAGACCTTTGCCCATGCCTACGCCGTGCCGCCCCTCGTGGCCTGGCTGGTGTGGCGGCAGCGGCGGGCGCTGGCCGAGGCGGGCGCCCGCCCGCAAGGGCGCTGGCTGCTGCCGCTTTTGGCCATGGGCGTGCTGTGGCTGCTGGGCGAGCTGGCCGCGGCCAACGCCGCGGCGCAATTCGCCTTCACCGCCCTGCTGGTGCTGGCCGCCGTGGCGTTGATCGGCAGCACCGCCGCCCGTACCATTTTGTTTCCGCTGGGGTTTCTGTTCTTCGCCGTGCCGGTAGGCGAATTCATGATGCCGCAGTTGATGGTGTGGACGGCCGACTTCACCGTGCAGGCGCTACGCCTGAGCGGCGTGCCGGTGTACCGCGAAGGGCTGCAATTCGTGATTCCGTCGGGCCACTGGTCGGTGGTCGAGGCCTGCAGCGGCGTGCGCTACTTGATTGCCTCGTTCATGGTTGGCGTGCTGTTCGCCTACCTGAACTACCGCTCGCCGTGGCGGCGCTGGGCCTTCGCCGCCGTGGCCGTGGTGGTGCCGGTGGCAGCCAATTGGGTGCGGGCTTATCTGATCGTCATGCTGGGCCATCACTCCGGCAACACGCTGGCGGTGGGTGCCGACCACTTGATCTACGGCTGGGCCTTTTTCGCGCTGGTCATCGTGTCGATGTTCCTGATCGGCGCGCGCTGGTCACAGGCGCCTGAAGCGGTGCCGGCCGGGCCGATGCTGCCGAACGCAGGGTCAGCGCGCACACGAGAGCACGCCACGTGGCGGCGCACAGCCGCCACAACGGCTGCTGTACTTGCCCTGGTGGCGCTGCCGCATCTCGTGTTGTCGGCCATCCAGCGCGGCGAGGTGGGCGCCCAGCCGGTGCTGCAGGCCCCTGCAGCGCTGGCGCCCGGCTGGCAGCGGGTCGATTCCCCCACGGTCGCCTGGAAGCCGGCCTTCCAAAACCCCGCAGCTGAATTGCAAGCCCGTTACGCCGGCGCAAGCGGCGAAGTCGGCCTGTACATCGGCTACTACCGCCAGCAAACCTACGCCCGCAAGCTGGTCAGCTCGGACAACGTACTGGTGCCTTCGCGCGACCCGGTGTGGGCGCAGGTGGCCGAAGGGCGCCGGGCCGTTGCCGACAGCGCCGGGCGCAGCGTGACCTGGCGCAGCGCGCGGCTGAACAGCGCGCTGGCGGCCGACCCGGCCGTGCCGCAACGCCTGCGGGTGCGGCAGCTGTACTGGGTCAACGGCCACCTGACGGCGAGCGACTCGCAAGCCAAGGTGCTCGGCGCGCTGTACCGGCTGCTGGGCCGGGGCGACGACGCCGCCGTGATCGTGCTGTTCACGGCATCCCCCACCGCCACGAGCGCCGCTGCACCTGCCAGCGCTCAAGACAGCGCTGACAATGCCGAAGCTGTGCTGGACGCCTTCGCCCGCGCCAACCTGCCTGCCATTGAAGCCCTGCTGCAGCGCACCCGCAACACGGCGCAACAACCGACTGAGAGAAGCCAAAGATGAAGACCGTCGCCGTGATCGGACTGGGCTATGTGGGCCTGCCACTGGTGGTGGAGTTCGGCAAGACCGTGCGCACCATCGGGTTCGACATCGCCGTCGACAAGGTGCAGGCCTGCCAGCGCGGCACCGACCCGTCACGTGAGCTGCCCGATGCGGCGCTGGCAGCCGCCACCCACGCCGTCTACACCGCTGATGCCGCCCTGCTCGGCGAGGCCGACGTCATCATCGTTGCCGTGCCCACGCCGGTCGACGCGGCGCACATTCCCGACTTCCGCCCGCTGATCGGCGCCTCCACCAGCGCCGGGCGCCACTTGAAGCGCGGCGCCATCGTCGTCTATGAATCGACCGTTTACCCCGGCGCCACCGAGGAGGTGTGCATTCCGGTGCTCGAACGCGAGTCGGGCTTCAAATGGAAGGAAGACTTTTTCGTCGGTTACTCGCCCGAGCGCATCAACCCGGGCGACAAGGAACACACGCTGACGAAAATCTTGAAAGTGGTGTCGGGCGACACGCCGGCCACGCTCGACGCCGTCGCTGCGCTGTATGAGCGCATCATCGTGCCCGGCGTGCACCGCGCCAGTTCGATCAAAGCCGCCGAGGCCGCCAAGGTGATCGAAAACACGCAGCGCGACCTGAACATCGCGCTGATGAACGAGCTGGCCATCATCTTCGACAAGATGGGCATCGACACCCACGAGGTGCTCGAAGCGGCCGGCACCAAGTGGAACTTTTTGAAGTTCAAGCCCGGTCTGGTCGGCGGCCACTGCATTGGCGTCGACCCGTACTACCTGACGCACAAGGCGGAAATGCTCGGCTACCACCCGCAGGTGATCCT
>JANXMO010000527.1 GCA_025354615.1 Burkholderiales bacterium
ACGGCGGGCCTGCCCGACCACGGCTTGCGCCGCTTTGGGGACGGGCATGTCGTCCTGCAGCAGCGCGGGCGAAAGGAGCGGCCGCACCGCGCTGATGCGGATGTCATCGAGCGACGTATTGCCTTGCAGAGTGTTCATGCGACAGGCCTCCACAAACAGAAGTTGCAACGCACCGCTGCATGCGGCCATACCACCACGTTTTTCGTCCAGGTTTTATGGCACGCGTAGACGGGTTTATACCGGCACCGGCGCTGACACCATCGCTTCGCCCAGCCGCACGCTGCGCCCGGGCGTCCATGCGGCAGGAAATGCGACTTGTGGCGCCGGCCACAACAGCACCACCGTGGAGCCGAGCAGGAAGCGACCCATCTCCTCGCCCTGCCGCAAGCGCACGCCCCCGTCGCGGTAGTCCCACGTGCGCACCACGCCCGGCCGTGACGGATTGACACAGCCATGCCACACCGTGGCCATGCTGCCCACGATGGTGGCCCCGACCAGCACCATCACAAACGGCTGGCCAACCTCGTCGTCGAACACGCAGACGACCCGCTCATTGCGTGCGAACAGCCCTGGCACGCCGCGCGCCGTGGCCGGGTTGACCGAAAACAAGGCTCCCGGCACATAAACCATGCGTAGCAGTTGCCCGGCACACGGCATGTGGATGCGGTGGTAGTCGCGCGGGCTCAGGTACAGCGTGGCGAAGCTGCCGCCCGTGAAGCAAGCGGCCAGTGCGCCATCGCCGCCGACCAGCGCGGTGGTTGAAAAATGGCGGCCCTTGGCTTGGAAAATCTGGTCTTGGTGAATGGCGCCGCACTGGCTGATGGCCCCGTCCACCGGGCAGACCAGCGCGGCCTCGGCCTGTGGCCGCACCCCGGGGCGCAGCGCGCGGGTGAAGAAATCGTTGAAACTGGCGTAAGCCAAAGGGTCGCTGTTGGCCGCTTCGGCCATGTTGACGTCATAGCGGCCGATGAACCAGCGAATCAGCGCCGTAGTCAACGCGCCGCGCGGCTGCCCGGCAATGGCGCCGGCCAGCCGCGTCAACCCCTGCTGGGGCATGACATATTGATGTAGAACAGCCAGGCGATTGAACACAGGGGAAGGCACCAGGAGACGGAACCCAAAATTCTAGGCGTCGCGGCCTCAGCGTTTGTTCTCACCATAAGCCGAACGCAAATGGCCAGGAGGCGCGTTGCGCTTGCGCAGTCGGATGTTGAGCAACTCGACACCGACGGAAAATACCATCGCGAAGTACACATAGCCTTTGGGCACATGGTGGTCCAGACCTTCGGCAATCAACACCACGCCGACGACGACCAGAAAAGCCAATGCCAGCATCTTGATCGTCGGGTGGTCGGACACAAAACGGCCGATGGCGCTGGCAAACAACATCATCAAGCCCACCGACACGACGACCGCCGTGATCATGATGCGCACGTCGTCGACCATGCCGACGGCGGTGATGATCGAGTCGAGTGAAAACACGATGTCGATCAACATGATTTGCACGATGACAGCGGCAAAGGTGGACTTGACGGCGCCCGATGCCGCACCTTCCTCGCCTTCAAGCGACTGATGGATTTCACCCGTGCTTTTGTAGATCAGGAAAAGACCGCCGCCGATCAACACCAGGTCACGCCCTGAAATATCCTGGCCCAGCACGCTGAACAGCGGCGCCGTGGCGCCGACGATCCAGGCCAGCCCGAGCAGCAGCGCGATACGCATGAACATGGCCATGAACAGACCCAGGCGGCGCGCCCGCTCGCGCGTGGCAGGCGGCAGCTTGTCGACCAGGATCGAGATGAAGATGATGTTGTCGATGCCCAGCACCAGCTCGAGCGCCGTCAGCGTGATGAGGGCGATCCAGGTCTGCGGGTTGGCAAGCAGTTCAAACATGGCGCGTGGCTGGGGTTGGGTTGAAGAGATCGCAAGCGTAGTCGATCCATGAAGGGGTTCACGCAACAGCCATCAGGCCGCGGCGAACAACCGGTCGAGCCGCTGCCGCCAGGCCGCTTGGCGCTCGGGCGGCGCGAAGCTGGCCGTGAAGCTGTTGTCGGCCAGGCGATAAGCGTGTGCCGCACCCAGCTGCGGCAACGCGGTGAACGTATCGGTGAAATTGCGGTTGATATAGCCGCCGAAATACGCTGGGTCGTCGGAATTGAGCGTCACGCACAACCCGGCTTCGAGCAATGCCGGTAACGGGTGCGCCGCCAGCGACGGCACCACGCACAGTTTCAGGTTGGACAGTGGGCACACCGTCAGCGGCACGCGTTGCGCCACGAGCCGGGCCACCAGCGCCGCGTCTTCCAGGCAGCGAACGCCGTGGTCGATCCGCTGGGCCTGCAGCGCGTCGAGCGCCCCGGCAATGTAGGCAGGAGGTCCTTCCTCGCCCGCATGCGCGACACAGCGCAGGCCGAGTGCCCGGCAGCGCGCAAACACACGGGTGAATTTTTCAGGCGGATGGCCCTGCTCACTGCTGTCCAGGCCGACGCCCAACAGCAAGGCCCGAAAAGGTTCTGCCTGCGCCAATGTTTCAAAAGCGGCGGCCTCCGAACGGTGGCGCAGGAAGCAGAGAATCCAGCCGCTGGTGATGCCCCACTGCTGCTCGGCCTGCTGGCTGGCGCGGGTCAGGCCGTTGATCATGGTCACGAATGCAACGCCGCGCTCGGTGTGGGTCTGCGGATCGAAAAACAGCTCGGCATGGACCACGTTGTCAGCCGCAGCACGGCGGAAATAGGCCATCGCCATGTCAAAAAAATCAGCCTCGTGCAGCAGCACGTTGGCGCCGGCGTAATACACGTCCAGAAAACTCTGCAAATCGGTGAAAGCGTAGGCCGCCCGCAGGGCGTCGACGCTGGCGTAGGGCAGCTTCACGCCGTTGCGCTCGGCCAGCGCAAAGATCAGTTCCGGCTCCAGCGTGCCTTCCACATGCACGTGCAACTCCGCCTTTGGCATGCGGCACAACAGCGCCATGAGTGGGGCGTGTGAAAACGCAGCGTCTTCGGGAGCACAGGTGAATTGCATGGAAGACCTTTTTGAAAGAAACAGCCACTGTATTTGACACTTCTCGACTGGCTCACCAGCGCCAAAAACGATTCATCGGAGAAACGCCGTGAGGGCTGTTCATCGACGACCACGGCAATGGCGTGACAAAAAACACAAAGCAGTGGGCTGAAAACGGCCGCGCCCCCTTGAGTCAAGGGATGTCAACTTGAGGGGGTTTGAACAGAATAGTTCAGTGACAAATGGGGGATGTTTTTTCCAAACTCCTGGTCAGTGATACCTGCACCTGGCTTTCAACAGCACCGCGGGTTGTCCTTCAACCCGAAAGGATGTTTCAGTGCCTAACCTTCAGCAGCGTGTCGCCCCGACCCCCTCATCAGCACACGCTGGAACGCGAGAGCGTTCGCCGTCTTCAGCCATCGCCTTATGGGTGTTGGCTAGCCTGTTGTCGTCGTGTGGCGGCGGAGAAACGCCGGCCGACGCCACTGCGCAACCGGCCCAAAGCACCCAGCGCGCCAAAGCGCTGGCAGTGACGGCCCAGCAGGTTTCGGCGGCTGCCTGGTCGGCGCCGCTGACCTTGCCACTGGTGCCGGCGGCGGGTGCGGTGCTCAACAACGGCAAGGTGTTGTTCTGGGCCGGCAATTCGCCCACCAACTTCACGGACAGCGGCCGCACCTTCACGGCGCTCTACACGCCGGGCAACGGCAGCACCACCGAACAGCTGGTGAGCGAAACATCGCACGACATGTTTTGCCCGGGCACGGCGTTGATGGCCGACGGGCGCCTGCTCGTCAATGGCGGCTATGACGCAGGCACCACCAGCCTGTACAACCCCTCGACCAACAGCTGGACACGTTCGAGCGACATGGTGACCACCCGTGCCTACAACGCCAGCGTGCCGCTGGCCGATGGCTCGGTATTGACGCTGGGTGGCTCCTGGAGCGGCGGCATTGGCGCCAAGCCCGCCGAGTTGTTCACGCTGACCACGGGCTGGCGCAGCCTGAGCGGCATCTCGACCGCCGACAGCAGTTTCAACACCGCCGACGAAAACGGTATTTTCCGCGGCGACAACCACATGTGGTTGATCCCGACCGGCAATGGCCGCGTGCTGCATGCCGGGCCCAGCAAGACGATGCACTGGATGGATACGCGCGGCAACGGCAGCGTTGTCAATGCCGGCATGCGGGCGGACGACAGCGACAGCATGAACGGCAACGCCGTGATGTACGACGCCGGAAAAATCCTGACGGTCGGCGGCTCGGTGAACTATGAAGGCAGCGTCAGCAAGACCGATGCTTTCGTGATCGACACCCAAGGCGGCACCGCCGCGGCCCGGCGCGTCTCGCCGATGGCGTATCCCCGCCTGTTTGCCAACAGCGTGGTGTTGCCCAACGGGCAGGTCGTGATCGTCGGCGGTCAAACCCGAGGCCTGCCGTTTTCCGATGAAGGTTCGGTGCTGCCAGCGGAGCTGTATGACCCGCAAACCGAATCCTTCACCACGCTGGCGCCGATGAGCGTGGGGCGCAACTACCACAGCATTGCCTTGCTGCTGCCCGACGGCCGGGTGCTGTCGGCCGGCGGCGGGCTGTGCGACTGCGCGGGCGATCACCCCAACATGCAGGTGCTGATACCGCCTTATTTGTTCAACGCCGATGGCAGTGCCGCGGTGCGACCAGTGGTGGTCAGCGCCCCGGCCAGCGTCAACTACGGCAGCGTTGCAACGGTGGTCACCAATTCGCCCGTTACCCAGTTCTCCATGGTGCGTCTGGGTGCCACCACCCACACGGTCAACAACGACCAGCGGCGGGTGGCTCTTGCCTTTACGGGTGGTGCGAACAACAGTTATCAGGTAACGATTCCCAGCAATGCCGGCATCTTGTTACCCGGCCCCTGGATGTTGTTTGCCCTCAATGCCAACGGCACGCCGTCAGTCTCGAAAATCATCACCGTCAGCAACACCGGCGCGCCGGTGTTGCAAAACCCGGGTGATCTCAGCGCAACCGTCGGCATCACCGCCAACTGGCCTGTGAGCGCCAGCGGCGGGTCAGGCACCGTGACTTACAGCGCCACTGGTTTGCCGCCCGGCCTCGGTATCAACGCCTCGACCGGCGCCGTCAGCGGCGTGCCCACAACTGCGGGCCGTTATGTCGCCACGGTCAAAGCAGGCAACGGCGCCCACACCGTCAGCACCGACATCGTCATCACCGTGGCGCCCGGCACGTTGCCGCCAGCGCCGGTCTTTCACACCCCGTCGGTCGATGCCATCGCCGATCAGCAAAACACGGTTGGCAGCGGTGCAACGCTGGCCATCAGCGCCCAGGACCCCGACCGCAATCCACTGACCTACAGCGCCAGCGGATTGCCCGCAGGCTTGGCCATCAACACGACAAGCGGCGTCATCAGCGGAACCCTGACGACAGCAGGCCGCTTTACCGTGACGGTGCAGGCGACGAATGCGGGTGGGCCGAGTGCCAGCACCACGTTCACCTGGACGGTACAGAACGCCGCGCTGCCGCAGGTGGTCACGCTGCCTGCGCCCGCGGTGGCCAGCGGTGCCACAGCGCGCTTCGCACCGTCGCTCAGCAACGCCACGGGTGTCCAGTACCGCTGGGACTTTGGTGACGGCAGCAGCGATGCCGGCTATACCGGCAGTCCTGACCGCAACCATGTTTACGCCGCACCTGGCGTCTACACCGTGACCTTGACGATGCGCGCCGCCGATGGGCGCAGCAGCACTTACCAGTTCATTCAAGCCGTCTACCCGAGCGGCGCCAGCACGCTGGCAATGGCCTCGTCCAACGTGCTGCTTGAGCCGCGCAGTGGCGCGTCGGCCCGGCTGTGGGTGGTCAACCCGGACAACGATTCGGTCAGCGTGTTCGACACCGCGAACAACGCCCGGCTGGCGGAAATTGCGGTGGGCACCAGCCCACGCAGCCTGACGCTGGCGCGTGACGGCCGCATCTGGGTTGTGAACAAGCAATCCGCTTCAATCAGCATCGTCAGCCCGACCAGCCTGTCGGTCGCGCAGTCGATCAGCTTGCCAAGAGCATCCCAGCCGCACGGCTTGGTGATGTCGCCGGCTGACGGCAATGCTTTCGTGGCGCTGGAGGCTTCCGGCCAAGTCATGAAACTCAATGGCGGCAACGGCGCGACGCTGGCTTCGCTGAACGTGGGCAGCAACCCGCGCCACTTGGCGTTGACGGCGGCTGGCACCCAATTGCTGGTGTCGCGTTTCATCACGCCGCCGCTGCCGGGCGAAGGCACTGCGGCAGTGCGCACCACCAATGCCAGCGGCGCTGCCGTTGGGGGTGAAGTGGTCATCGTCAACCCGGCAACGATGGCAGTGCTGCGCACAACGGTGCTGGCCCACAGCAACAACCCCGATGCGGAAAACGGCGGCCGCGGCATACCCAACTACTTGGGCGCAGCCGCCATTTCACCTGACGGGAAAACCGCTTGGGTGCCATCGAAAAAAGACAACCTGTTGCGCGGCAACCTGCGTGACGGTTTGCCGCTGAATTTCCAGAACACCGTGCGAGCCATCAGCTCCCGCATCGACCTGGCCAGCGGCCTGGAAGACTTGGGCGGCCGGGTCGATCATGACAACGCCAGCTTGGCCAGCGCGGCGGTTTACCACCCCACTGGCGCCTATCTGTTCGTCGCGCTGGAAACCAGCGCCCGCGTGGCGGTGATGGATGCCGCCGGCAAGCGCGAATTGTTCCGCTTTTCCGTGGGCTTGGCACCGCAAGGGCTGGCCGTGTCGGCCGATGGGCTCAAGCTGTATGTCAGTAATTTCATGGGCCGCAGCGTCAGCGTGATCGATCTGCTGCCGCTGGTGGGCTTCGGTCAGGCAACTGGCCCGGTCGCCACACTGCAAACTGTCGCCACGGACAAACTACCGGCCCAAGTACTGCAAGGCAAGCGGCTGTTTTATGACGCCAGCGACCCGCGCTTGGCGCGCGACAGCTACATGAGCTGCGCCAGTTGCCACAACGACGGCGGCCAGGACGGCAGAACGTGGGACTTGAGCAACCTGGGTGAAGGTCTTCGCAACACTGTTGCGTTGAAGGGACGCGCGGGCCTGGGTCAGGGGTTCCTCCACTGGAGCGCCAATTTCGATGAAGTGCAGGACTTTGAAGGTCAAATTCGCCTGCTGGCCGGTGGCACCGGGCTGATCAACCTCAATGACGCTGCGTTCAATGCCAGCGGTTTTGCCGCGGCCCTGGGCACGAAGAAAGCCGGCGTTAGCGCGGATCTCGATGCGCTTGCCGCCTATGTTGGTTCGCTCAACAGCTTTGCCCAAAGCCCGTTGCGCAAGGCAGACGGGACGCTGACGAACGAGGCGCAGGCTGGCAAAGCGGTGTTCACGGCCAACAGCTGTGCCAGCTGCCATGGGGGCAGCGGCTTTACCACCAGTTCCAATGCGGCGGGACTCAAAGACATCGGCACGCTGAAAACCAGCAGCGGCAAGCGGCTGGGTTCAACCTTGCCCGGGATCGACATCCCGACTTTGCGCGACGTTTGGGCCACTGCGCCTTATCTGCATGACGGCAGCGCTGCCACGCTGGCCGCTGCAGTCCAGGCTCACAAAGGCGTGAACCTAAGCGCCGGCGATTTGAACAACGTCGTCAACTACCTGCAGCAAATCGGCAGTGAAGAACCGGCGGCCACCGTTGGCAGCAGCCCGGTTCCGCCGGCCAACGCCGTAAGCTGCGCCGTTGAAGGGGGTGCCTGCGTGCTCCCAGCTGGGGTTATTGCCGACGTCTACTACGGCACCAACGGCCAGTTCTTCGTCAAAACCGGCTTGAGCGGTACGGTCGATTGTTCAAACAACTTCTTCGGCGACCCCAACTTCGGCGTGGTCAAAGCCTGCTCCTACGTGGTGAAAAGTTCCACCACACCGGTACCGCCGCCACCACCAAGCGGTCCGGTGCCGCCGGCCAACGCGGTGAAATGCGCCGCTGAATGGGGTGCATGTGTGCTGCCAGCCGGCGCTGTTGCCGACGTCTATTACGGTGCCAACGGCAAGTTCTTCGTCAAGACCGGCTTGAGCGGTACGGTCGACTGTTCGAACTACTTCTTTGGCGACTCCAACCCCGGCGTGATCAAAGCCTGCGCTTACGTGGTGAAAAATTCCAACGCGCCGGTGCCGCCGGCCAACGCCGTGAAATGCGCCGTACAAGGCGGTGGCTGCTCCATTCCAACAGGCCTGGTGGCCAACGTGTACTACGGCGCAAATGGCAAATTCGTCGCCAAGTACGGTATCAACGGTGACCTTTATTGCGACAACGCCATTTTCGAAGACCCGATTCCCGGCGTTGCCAAAAGCTGCTGGTATGCGGTGGTGGGCAAACTGTAAAGGGCGGCAGTCTTGTGGGCCGGGTATCTCTACGCTGTCCCGGCTCTCGCCTTTTCAGTCAAGCCGCACGCGGATGGTGATTGGCGTGCAGTTCGCGCAAGCGTTCACGCGCCACGTGGGTGTAGATGGTGGTGGTTGAAATGTCGGCATGGCCCAGCAGCAGCTGGACGGCGCGCAGGTCGGCGCCGTGGTTCAACAAATGCGTCGCAAAGGCATGGCGCAGCGTGTGGGGTGACAGGGGCACGGTGATGCCGGCACGCAGCGCATGCGCCTTCACCAGTTTCCAAAACATCTGCCGCGTCATCGGGCCGCCGCGGGCGGTGATGAAAAGCGCTTCACTGGCTTGGCCTTGCAAAATGGCAGCGCGGGCGCTGCCGAGGTAGCGCTGCAGCCAGGCATGCGCCTCTTCACCGAACGGCACCAGCCGCTCCTTCGCGCCTTTGCCCGTGACGCGCAACGCGGTGTCGGTCAGCCCGAGATGAACGGTTTTCAGCGTCACCAATTCGCTCACGCGCAGACCGCTGGCATACATCAACTCCAGCATCGTGCGGTCGCGCAGCCCCAGCGGGCGGCTGACGTCGGGCGCGGCCAGAAGCGCTTCCACCTGCGCTTCGCTCAGCACCTTGGGCCAGCGCACCGGTTGGCGCGCGTTCATCAACTTCAATGTCGGGTCGGCCGCTACCAGCCGCTCGCGCAGCGCCCAGCGGAAATAGCGTTTGAACACGCTCAGGCGCCGGTTGGCACTGCTGGCCTTGCTGCCCTCGTGGCGCGCCACGGCGTAATCACGCAAATGCGTTTCGGTGCTGTCGTCGAGCGCTGTTTGCGCAGTGGCTTGCAGCCATTGGGCATACAGCGTCAGGTCACGGCGATAGGCTGCCAGCGTGTGCGCTGACAGCCCATCTTCGATCCACAGCGCATCGATGAAGCGGTCAACCGCTTCATCACGCTGCGCCGAGGCACCGTTTGGCATGCGTCGTCAGTCCAGTTTCAGCTTCTGCTGCGCCACCACCTTTTTGTAGACCTCGAACTCGGTTGCGATTTGCGCCGCGAACTGCTCCGGCGTATTGCTGACGATCAGCGAGCCGGTGTCTTCGATGCGTTTTTTCACCAACGGGTCTTCAAGCGATTTGCGCACCGCCGCATTGACTTTGTCCACCACTTCCTTGGACAGGCCTTTGGGGCCATAGATGCCATAAAACGCCATGCGGTTGACGCCCTCGAGCCCGACCTCCTTGAACGTCGGCACATTCGGCAGCTGCGGCAGGCGGTTGGGCGCGGCCAAAACGATAGGGATCAAGCGGCCGTCTTTGATGAAAGGCAAGGCTGACGGCAGGTTGTCGAAAATCATCGGCACCTGGCCGGCCACGGTGTCATTGAGCGCCGGCCCCGCGCCGCGGTACGGAATATGGGTGACAAAAGTGCCGGACAGGCTTTTGAACAACTCCATCTGCAGGTGCCCGATGCCGCCGGTGCCGGAACTTGCAAAGCTGTACTTGCCCGGGTTTTTCTTGAGTTCAGCCAGAAAACCTTTGTAGTCGCGCGCCGGGAAGCTGGGGTGCACGGCAATCACGTTGGGCGTGGCCGCCACATTGATGATGGGCGTGAAATCGATGATCGGGTTGTAAGAAATTTTGGGATTGATGGCCGGGTTGGCCGCCGTGGTGCTTACGGTAGCCATGCCGAGCGAGTACCCATCCGGCGCCGACTTGGCGATCTCATTGGCGCCCACCGAGCCGCCGCCGCCTGCTTTGTTCTCAACGATCATGGTCTGGCCCAGCACGGCGCCAATCCTGTCGGCCACCACTCGCGCGATGATGTCAGTCGTGCCGCCCGGGGCAAATGGCACAACCAGCCGCAGCGGCTTGGTCGGAAAGTTTTGCGCCAGCGCGGCGCCAGGCATGGCTGCGATGCCGGCAATAGCGGCAATGGCTAGCGAGCATGTCGAGACGAACAAGGTTCTTCGTTGCATGGAGTCTCCTGTTGATTGATGAATCAATTTGATTGTGGAAAAACGTCGAACGGGCACTGCCAATGGAAGCGGCGTTGCCGCCCCATTGTCCAGCGGGAAAAGCCGCCAGCCCATTTGACGGCATCTGCTTCAAACGGCCGCTTCTTGAACCGCTTGCAAAAGCGCCCGGGCCACTTCAACCGCCCCCGCGGGCTTGACCAAATGGCTGCTGAACCCGGCGCTGGCCATGGCCTTGCGCCTGTACCAGCGGCAATTTGACCGTGAATCTGGCGCCCTGCCCGCGCCCCGCGCTGTGCGCCTGCAGACGGCCCCCGAACAGCTCCACGATGCTGCGCGCAATCGCCAGCCCCAAACCCAAACCACGGTGTGAGGTGCTGCCATTGCTGCCTTGCCGGAACGGCTCGAAAAGATTGGGCAAGTCGGCCGGGTCGATGCCGCAGCCGTGGTCTTGCACCTCAAGCCACAAGCGTGACGCCCGAGCCTCGCAGCGGACTTCCACGCGCCCGCCATCCGGCGTTGCCTGCACGGCGTTGTTCATCAGGTTCCAGGCCACTTGTTCAAGGCGAACCGGGTCCGTCAGCATCAGCGCCGCACCGTCTGCGAACTCGGTCAATTTAATCGATATGCGCCGCGCCGCCGCTGCCGGCCGCACCACTTCAGCCGCTTTGCGAACCACCTGGAATGCATCGGTCGGTGCCCATCGCAACTCCAGCTTGCCGTTGAGGATGCGGGAAATATTCAGCAAGTCATCGATCAACCGGGCCTGCGAACGCACGTTGTGCGCAATACGGTCGACCGCCTGCGCCAGTCGGTCGCCGTCGAGAGCGCCGTGTTGCAGCACCTGCGCCCAGCTGAGGGTGGACTGCAAGGGCGTGCGCAGTTCATGCGAGACCTTGGCCAGAAAACGATCTTTGAGCCGGCTGGCTTCATCGGCTGATTGATGCGCCAACTCCGCCGAACGGGTGGCCTGCGTCAGGGCCTGCGTGCGCTGTGCCACCCGCTCTTCCAGTTGCGCCTGTTCGCGACGCAGCGCTTCCTCCACCGCGCGGCGGTGGCCAATTTCAGTCTCCAGTGCGGCTTTTGCCGCGGTCAGTTGCGCAACGGTTGGAATAGCCAGTATTTTCGGCACCAGACGCACCAGCACCGCAGCTGTGAGAACCGAGGCCATCGCCGTCACCAGCTTGATGCCACCCGACAACCAGTAATCCGGACGCCACACGGTCCAGACTTCAATCCAACGCGTGGCGCCGCAGCTGATGATGAAAATCGCAAACAACACGACAACCCCGTTGAACGGCATATCGGTGCGTTTGCGCACCAAGTGCAACGTGAGGGGAATCGACACGTAGGCCAAACCGATCAAGCTGTCGCTCACGACATGGACCGACAACAGAACGGGGTTCCAGGTGAATCAGTAGCCATGCGGCAGCAAGGCGCCAGGCGAGTTGCGCTGGCCTGCCATCAGGGCGGCCACGGTGACCAAGGCCACCAGTGTCACCATGACGACGCCTGGAAAGCTGCGTGCGCTCTTCATGTCGAGACCTTTCCAAACCAACATTGGCAGTCGCTTTGAAGCGGTGACGACTGCGGGGTTCAGGCGGCGCGATGCGGTACGCCGCCAAGCCAGGGGGCGTACTTTATCTGCCCGTTTAATCCTGTTGATCTGCACGGAAACCCAAGCAACTGACAACCTCGTGTTCGTGCTGCGGCGCCACTCCGTCATACGTAATGTCCGAAGCGCACGAGACACATGGCTCCTTAGAATTTCCTGGTCACTACACTCGTCTTCACAGGAAATCCATGAAAAAGAAACTGATTGCCCTGGCCGCCTCGCTGGCCGCCAGCTGCGCCCTGGCTTACCCGGAAAAACCGGTCACGATCGTGGTGCCCTTTGCCGCCGGCGGGCCGACCGACAAAGTTGCGCGCGACTTTGCAGAGGCACTGCGCAAGCCGCTCAATGGCGCGACCATCATTGTGGAAAACGTGGGCGGCGTGGGTGGCACGCTGGGCGCGGCCAAAGTGGCCAAAGCCCCGGCCGACGGCTACACCTTGCTGCTGTATCACATCGGCATGGCCACATCGCCGGCCTTGTACCGGACCATGCCTTACAAAACCCTTGAGGACTTCGAGTACCTGGGGTTGATCAATGAAGTGCCCATGACGTTGATCGGCCGGCCCACGCTGCCGGCCAGCAACATGCCCGAGCTGCGCAAGTGGATCGATGCCAACAAAGGCAAGGTCAATCTGGCGAATGCGGGGCTGGGCGCCGCATCGCACCTGTGCGGCCTCTTGTTCCAGCAAAGCGTCAATGTGGACATGACCACGGTTCCCTACAAAGGCACCGCACCCGCCATGACGGACTTGCTTGGCGGACAAGTCGACCTGATGTGCGACCAGACCACCAACACGACCGGCCAGATCGAAGCTGGCAAGGTCAAGGCTTTTGCAGTTACGAGCACCAAGCACCTGACGACGCCAGCGCTGAAAAACC
>JANXMO010000560.1 GCA_025354615.1 Burkholderiales bacterium
CTTGGCCAAGGCCGCTTTGTACGTGGCCATGGCTGAGGCCGGCATCACCAAAGTGCAGTTGGCCAAGAAGCTTGGCGTTGATGAAAAGGAAGTGCGGCGACTGCTTGATCCTCACTACGGCTCCAAGTTGCCGCGCATTGCCCAAGCCGTCAACGTGCTTGGCCGCCGCCTGGTCATCGGCTTGGGCTCCTAATTCGATAGCCAGGCCGTTGCAGCGCCAAGGCAAACTAGGGGTGGAAGAGCGCGCTATTTCAAAGGTCCGATAGATCGATTCCTAGCTGCTTGCACATGGCATGGAGCGTGCCGGTCTTCAGCTCGTCTTTCGGGTTTCTTACGGTAGTGAATGCGGTGTCGTAGTAGAGGGTTTGGTGACTGCCTTTGCCTCGTGTGGCATTGAGCACCACAACGACCCTACGGTTTTTGCCCAGTGCCTTCACTTTGCGAATGAACTCGTTTCCGGTCATGACCAATTCCTTTGTTTTATCGTGTAACCACTTTGGACGCGGTGCCATTGCGTTTTGCCACCATTTCATCCGTTGAGTGATCTTGCCGTGGGCGAGACCAGGTACGTGCACCTGACACCCCGGCATTGGCATGAATGAATAAGGTTACGAGGGCACAAGCCGTGTTGAACAAATTTTGGGCGAGCTTGGGCCGTGAACCTTTTAAACATTGTTTTGCGATGACCTCTAACTTCGAGCGAATCGAAGTCGGGAGAGATCAGCGAAGGGCTTAGACGAAGTGCTGTGCGATCTTCACCAGCACCCTGATTGCGCGCTCTACGCAAATCAGGAGCGGGAGCAGTTCACGTAGAAGCTTGGTGAGCTTACGCATCTTGAAGTCCCAATAAAAAAGCCCGCGTAACGGCGGGCTGAACAATACCCGCAGGTGAAGCGGACACAAAAAAGCCCGCGAGTGCGGGCGGAAGAAAATTGACGCGTTCTTACCTCGACCTAAAAGCCAGACGAAAAAATACCCGCGTAGGGCGGGTCAGCAGGGTCGAAAATTTTGGGCGAGCGCATCCATCGATGGTCTGTGCCCTTTGTTGATCTGCGGGGGACACTCCCGCTTTTTAAGGCAGTTCCATCGTACACCTTGTGCCAAAGGGATACTGCGTCTAAGCCTGGCTCAGTAAGCCACTTTGAAAGTCGGTGAGTCTTCGGGCCGCATCTTGCGGCGGTCGTAAAGCCTGGTGGTGGAGATGTTGGCGTGGCCAAGCCACTCCTGCACCTTGGCAATGTCGGCGTCGTGTTCCAGCGCGTTGGTGGCGGCCGTGGCGCGCAGCGCATGCGGACTCAGGCCCTGGCCATCCAGATTCAGCGCCTTGACGTAAACGCCGAGCAGCTTATAGACCCCATCCGCCGTGAGGCCCTGGCCGGCCTGACTGGCGTTGTCCAGCGCCTGAAACAGCGGGGCCATGGGTTGGCCGGCGTGGCTAGCTTCTTGCAGGTAGGCGTCCAGCCGCCTGGCAGTGGCCGGGTGCAGCGGCACATAGCGCAGCTTGTCGCCCTTGCCGTGGACGCACAGATGCGCCACGCCGCGGCGCATCTGCACATCCTCTACCGTCAACTTACAAAGCTCTGCGCGCCGCAGGCCGTGGTACAGCATGACGGACAAAAGGGCTCGGTCACGCTTGCCTTTGAGCGTCTTGGGATTGGGAGCACGCAGAAGGGCGCGGGCCTGGTGGTCGCCCAGCGCGGGGGTTTTACCTTCCTGGCTTTCGACCTTAGGCCGCTTGGTCCCTTTGACGGGGTTCGTGGACACGGCGTTGCACTCGCACAGGTGCTCGAACAGTGAGGACAGCGCGGCCAGCTTGCGCCGGATGGTGGTGCCGGCCAGGCCCTGGGCTTCAAGTGACGTGCGCCAGGCAATTACATGGGCTCGGGTGACCTGACGCAGCTCGTGCGGCTGCTGCACGCCCACGAACCCCAGGAAGCCCTGCAGGTCGCCTTCGTAGGCGCGCCGCGTGCGGGGGTTTTGGATATTGGCGAACCATTCCAGCGCCGGCGGTACCTGGCCAAGCTGGTGGAACTCGGCGCGGTTGAGTAAGGCAGCCGGCCGAACCTCTTGTAGGGAGGTTAAAGCGGAGACTTGATCCATGTCGGTCCTTAGTGGGGCCTGCGAGTCAACGCATGGGAACTCCCGCAAGCTCTTGATAACGTATTTTATCAAGAGCTCAAATAGCTCCGTCTGTTAGCACCCCCCTTAAGAGGGGGAGACTCCCGAAAACCGTAACTGGTCGATACAAACTGCCAAAACACGCCTTCTCGGGCTGTAGAGTGCCCCGGGTTCGGCCGTCGAACCAACCACACAGAGAGCAGCACGCAATGAAAGACATTTACGTTAAGTTCACCAAGAAAACCAACTCCAAAGACATCCCCGGTGAGTCTTTGGACTCGGACCACAAAGACTGGGTGGAAGTAACTACATGGATGCAAGGCATTTACCAGCCCATGTCTACAACCTCATCCACCGCAGGCGGTCATGCTTCCGAGCGCTGTGAGCATGTGCCGATGACGTTCACAAAGGACGTCGACAAGGCCAGCGTCTATTTGTGGGAAGCCTGCTCGGCCGCTTATGCATATGACGTGGAAATCCAGTTTTTCCGGGCAACAGGCACCGTGCGCACCAATTATTTAACGATCAAGCTCACCAACGCTATTGTCAGCAGTGTGCAAACTCACGTGGCAGCCGAAGGCCTGCCAAGCGAAACCTTCACGCTCAAGTATGCCAAGGTCGTTTGGGGACACAAGGGTTCCAAAACAGATGGCAGCGCCAATGTGGGCAACGACGCCGCTGGCTGGGATTTGTCTTTGAACAAAGTGGCCGCGTAACTAGACAGCGCTGTCAAAGAACGGCGCAGCTTTCCATATAGATTGATTCGCTGTGCCGCACCACTTTATTTAATTAATTAAAATGCCTATAAAACTGGATTACCAAGATCCAAATGTAAAACTGGTCGCCAGGATTGCAGGAGGTCTTTTCGGAAGTATGGTAAGCCCGTCGAAGCCCAGCGTCCATATGGTTCTTCTTATACAGGATTTGTATTCTGGATTTTTAGGAATTGACGGGCAACTAGATCCCACCTTTGTAATGCATGGTTATATTTCTTTAAAAACCGGCTTTTACGATAATGTCCTCCCAACTCGAATTCTTCCAGCTTGGCCCGTAAAACCAAATCCGCTAAATAATTTTCTAGGTGGCGGAAAAACCATTGTCGCCAGGTCGTTAGAAATACCTATTGACCCCCCGCCTCGAATGAGCTCCAGAGATTTTGCGAAGCGCTTAATAACCAATGCAAAAGGCTTTAATAGGTTTATTACCCCTTACTCCGTACCAAAAAACCTCGGTGGTTCAGTCATGCGCCCAAGAGAATACAACAGCAGTTCATATCTTTCTGGTCTTTTACAGAGCGTAATGGGTTATGTTCCAAAAATATATATCGATGGATACCAAACCCCCGGATGGGAAAACCCCATCCCCAGAGAGTATTTTTCACCCGATCGTTACGCTTAATTTTAAACAAAAATTGAAAATATAAATGAAAAATTGGAAGAGCTTATTTTTTTACGTAGCATCCTGGGCCGCCGCTCTTCCAATAATTGGATTTACCACACTCATACTCGGCGAAAAAGGCATTTATAATGAGTCAATAACAAAACCTCTTTCGCTTGTATGTTATATACTAATGATTGTATCCATGCTATGGATATTCGGTAAATTTTTTTCTTACACGCCGTTTAACTTCAAAAAATTCGCATACTTTTTGTTATACATATTTGCGATGTTGTCTCTTTTGGCAGCGGTGGTATTTTCATGTTATTTTGTTTCTATAATTATTTTTGGTGAGTAAATTTTAGGATGCCGAACTCAAAATTCCGGTCTTTTTTGATGCGAAGTTTTGTACCTGTGTTTTCGTAGCAGATGCCAGGAATGGGTCGTGGGTCTGCGAACTCACGGGGCATTGGCAATAGCAGCGGCGGCTGCAGCCGCCTTGTCCTTGGCCAGCGCACGCGCCAGGCTAGCCGCTCGCGCTTGGTCTCGCGCCATCGACCACGGCCTCGCAGTCGGCCAGAAATTTTGAATAGACCTTAAGGCGGCGCCTCATAGAAGAACAGCAGTTGTATTCAACTGCGAGGCGAAGGATGTGGCAGAAGTTGACTTGCGTTCGGCGGCCTGGGCGACAAGCGTCACCAGATGCAGCGCGAACAGCTCACCAGAGGACACATTAAGTGGCTCAGGCTATGGCTGTAGCCGATTTGCCCGCACCTGCGTCCCATACTCGAATCGAGTCGTTGCAATCTTCTCTTGATCTGCCACGGTCAGCGCAGCGCGCTCACGCGCCAGGTTGGCCAGATGCTTTTCAAGCTCAGCCAGACGCATCGTGTCCGGCGTCGGCTGGCTTTCCTCGTCAGCAATCGCCGCGCTGCAAATACCCATCAGGTCGGTGATGCATTCGCGCGCACACTCAAAAGCAACCGCCTCGTCCTGGGTCCACTTTGGCTTATTCATTGCGTCGACGATTTTTAAGCCATCAGGAGCATCATTAGATGG
>JANXMO010000576.1 GCA_025354615.1 Burkholderiales bacterium
CACAATGACGGTGCCGATATTGACGAATTAAATGTTAAAACGATTTTTGTAGAGCAGGGTGCAACATTAAAGCGCTTCTCTGCGCGAGCAAAGGGTCGTGGCAATCGTATTGTGAAGCCGACGGCACATATTTATATAACCGTCGGCAACTAAGGCGTAAATACCATGGGACAAAAAATTCATCCTACAGGGTTTCGTCTCCCTGTGACGCGCAACTGGGCGTCAAGGTGGTACGCGAATAGTCAAAATTTCGCCACGATGTTGGCGGAGGATTTAAAGGTACGCGAGTTTTTGAAGGCGCGACTTAAAAGCGCTGCTGTGTCTCGTGTATTAATTGAGCGTCCCGCGAAAAACGCCAGGATTACGATCTTTTCTGCTCGTCCCGGTGTGGTGATTGGGAAAAAGGGCGAAGATATTGAAAACCTTAAGGCTGAATTGACGCGTCTATTGGGCGTGCCAGTTGCGGTCAATATAGAAGAAGTGCGTAAGCCCGAAATTGATGCGCAATTGATTGCTGATAGTATTACGCAGCAACTCGAAAAGCGTATTATGTTCCGCCGCGCCATGAAGCGTGCTATGCAAAACGCAATGCGTTTGGGTGCGAAGGGCATTAAATTGATGTCCTCTGGTCGGTTAAATGGCATTGAGATAGCGCGTTGTGAATGGTATCGAGAAGGTCGGGTGCCACTACATACGCTTAAGGCAGACATTGATTACGGTTTTTCTGAGGCTCAAACAACTTACGGCATCATTGGCGTCAAGTGTTGGGTTTATCGAGGAGATCGTTTAGCTAATGGCGAAGCGCCGGGAATTGTGACGCCTCCAGGAGCTGAAGACGATCGACGTCCTCGCCGCAATCCTCGTCCAGGCGTTCCTACCGGACGCGGTCGCCCCGGTGTTCAGCCTGGAGCAGAGCGTGCTACTCGTTCAGCTGGGGCTGGAGAAAATTTAGTTGCCTCAACTGGTGAAGGGGCTGCTAAAACCCCTGCTGTTAAGCGCGTTAGAAAAGCTGTTGCGCCTGATTCAGCGGCGACAGTGGAGTCAAAAGGAGAATAATAATGCTGCAGCCTGCTCGTAGAAAATTTCGTAAGGAACAAAAAGGTCGTAATACTGGTGTTGCCACACGTGGTGCGGCTGTATCGTTTGGCGATTTTGGATTAAAGGCAACGGAACGCGGAAGAATTACTGCTCGTCAAATTGAGGCCGCGCGCCGCGCTATTTCCAGGCATGTAAAACGTGGTGGCCGCATCTGGATACGGATTTTTCCTGATAAGCCTATTTCTCAAAAACCTG
Organism: Burkholderiales bacterium; assembly: GCA_025354615.1. Classification (GTDB taxonomy): domain Bacteria; phylum Pseudomonadota; class Gammaproteobacteria; order Burkholderiales; family Burkholderiaceae_C; genus JANXMO01. The sequence goes on from JANXMO010000576.1 coordinate 1,294, forward strand.
CTGAAGTACGAATGGGTAATGGCAAAGGAAACCCAGAATATTATGTTGCAGAAATTCAGCCAGGTAAGGTACTGTACGAAATCAATGGCGTGACAGAGACGCTTGCCAGAGAGGCATTTACATTGGCTTCCGCCAAGTTACCGTTGCGGACAACATTTGTAATGCGTCAAGTTGGCGCTTAATAAAGCGAAAGAAATATGAAAGCATCTGAACTCCGTTTAAAGGATGTGGCAGGCTTGCAAAAAGAAGTGGCTGAATCATTGAAGGCTCATTTTGGTTTGCGCATGCAAAAGGCTACACAGCAGTTAACCAATCACACTGCTTTAGGAGATACTCGCCGTGATATCGCGAGACTCAGAACGGTATTGGCTGAAAAGAAAAAGATGGAAGAGGTTACTAAATGACAGAGCTAGAAGTGGTCGCCTCGGAAGTACTTAAGCTAAAAAACACGCGTACGCTTGTCGGAGAGGTTGTAAGCGATAAGCGCTCTAAAACAATCACTGTATTGGTCGTTCGTCGTACTAAGCATGCGTTGTATGGGAAAATTGTAGCCAAATCAAGCAAGTACCATGCGCATGATGAAGCGAACGAATACAAGATGGGTGACGTTGTTGAAATTTCAGAAACTCGGCCTTATTCAAAAACGAAAGCATGGGTTGTTTCTCGGCTGTTGCAAAAAGCGCGTGTTGTATAAATTTTAGTGGTTATATGAATGTAAATTTTTAATAAAACTTGACGCCCCCCGATTTTCCAAGCCATAATCAAAGTCTTCTCTAAAAGCGTTTCTATCTAGCGGTAGTTGGCGTTTTTGGATTCATCTCACATGAGTTCGTGCGCTCGCACTGTGCTCAACGGGCCCAAGACTGACCAAATATTTTGGTGCAAGTTGGGATACTAAAATGATTCAAATGCAGTCGCGGCTCGATGTCGCTGATAACACGGGCGCTAAATCCGTCATGTGTATCAAGGTTTTGGGTGGTTCCAAGCGCCGCTATGCTGGTATTGGCGACGTTATTAAAGTCAGTATTAAGGTTGCTGCGCCGCGTGGGCGTGTAAAGAAGGGCGAGGTATATAGCGCCGTTGTGGTTAGAACGGCCAAAGGTGTCCGCCGTCAGGACGGTTCGCTGGTTAGTTTTGACGGAAATGCTGCGGTTTTGTTGAACGCAAAACTTGAGCCAATTGGCACCCGGATTTTTGGTCCCGTTACACGCGAATTGCGTACTGAGCGTTTCATGAAGATTGTTTCTCTTGCGCCGGAAGTTCTATAACTTTTTCAGCGACCGCATTTTCGTGTGGGGCCGAAGGAATTTCGTAATGAAAAAAATTCGAAAAGGTGATCTAGTCATTATTTTGACGGGTCGCGATAAGGGTAGGCGGGGTACTGTTTCGCTGCGCGTAGATGATGAGCGCTTAATTGTCGACGGTATTAATACCGTTAAAAAGCACGTCAAGCCAAATCCCATGAAAGGTATTGCCGGGGGAATTGTTGATAAAACAATGCCTATACATCAATCCAACGTTGCCATTTTTAATATGGCGACTGGTAAGGCGGATCGTATTGGTATCAAATTATTGGCGAGTGGCGAAAAAAGGCGCATTTTCAAATCCAGTGGCGAAGAGATAAAAGCGTAAAGGGTTCAAAATGGCTCAACAACAAGCCCGGCTGCAGGCCGTCTACCGTGAAAAAATTTCTCCGGAACTTGTAACAAAGTTTGGTTA
>JANXMO010000606.1 GCA_025354615.1 Burkholderiales bacterium
GCTGTTCTTGAATTTGTAAACCGCGAAAAGCAGGCCAAAGTAGCCGCCCAATGTCAGCAGAATGCCGGGCGCCGGCAGCTGGAACACCACACCGGCTGCAGCGACGGCTGCGCTGAACAGCAGCGTCATCGACAGCAAGGCGTAGGTGTTGCGAAGCACGCGGCTCATGGCGATGAGCACCGGAGGCCCGACTTCCAGGCGTGTGGTCAAAGGGCTGGGTGTCAGGGAATTCATGGTGTTGAGTCCTTCGTTCTTTGGGTTCAGGGCGACGCTGAGGGCCAGGCTCAGCGTTCGAGGCCGATGAGACGCTGGCGCATTCGGCGAGAGTCACTCACGCGCTGCCACAGGCGCATGAGGAAACGTGCGGCGCGGGCCAGTGCGTTGTCCAACGCGGTGCGCCAGTCGCGGGCCATGGAGGCAACCACGACCGACCCAGCGCCATCGGTCCGCAATTCCACCTGGCAGCGCTTGTCGATGCCGCCACGCGGCCCGTTCACGTCTGACATCTGCACCTCGGCGCGTGGTACCAGCCAGCGCAGGCGCCGCAACACAAATCGCACACGGCGCTCGGTCAGGTCGCGCAGTTCGTTGGCTTGGGGATGGCGGGACTTGAAAAGCACTTGCATCACAGATCTCCATGGGTTGGCGGACAAGCTGAATCTGAGGCTGCAAGCAGGTTTGTAAAAGCAGCATTTGGAGGAGAGAAACTTCGGAAAAACCTGAACCGCCAACCGCACTTCGGCTCGTATAGCGCCACCTCGGGCACGATCAAGAAGCGATCAAAGCCGGGCCGCAGCAACCACCTGCATCACCAAGGGATGATGCTGCCCGCGGCGCGATCGGATGGCGTGAATTTCCTCCTTCACACCTTCGCTGCTGCCCAGCAAGCGAAGGCCGCGCATCAGGCCGACGCCGTCGGCGCCAAGCCGGCTGACCGGGAACACGCCCAGCCCGCGAGCGGAAAACACCGCCAACAACGCGCTGTCTTCAAACTCGCCGATGATGCGGGGCCGCAAACCCTGCGTCTCGAACCAGTGGTCCAGCGTTGGGCGCAGCGCCGAGTGCCCAGTGGGCAACAGCACGGGCAAGTCGTTCAGGCTGTGCGGAAACCGGTCGCGCTCGTTCTTCCCCACCAGCCGGGCCGGGCCGTACCATTCAACAGGCAAATCAATGAGCCGCTCGCTGGTGAGGCGCAGGTTGGGGTTGCGCGGCGGCGCCTGTCCGGCCAGCACCAGATCCAGGTGATGCAGCGCCAATTCACTGAGCAGCTGCTCGAATTCGCCCTCATGGCAGAGCAGCCGAAGGTGGGGGGTGCCCAGCACCGGCGCCAGCAGCGCATGGGCTGCGAGCTTGGAAATGCCATCGGACAGCCCGACTGCCAGACGGGCTGTCTTGCCGCTGGCCGCTTCGCGCACCTCGTCGGGGATGCCTTGGCCGAGCTGAAAGATCTCCTCGGCCCGCGCGAAGGCGGCCTGGCCTGCCTCGGTAAGGGCCACTCCGCGGCCCGCGGGCTTGAGCAACTGGTGGCCCAATGACTTTTCCAGCTCGCGTACCTGCGCGCTGATGGTCTGGATCGCCATGTCCAGCCGCTCAGCGGCACGAGCGAAGCCACCCTCCTTCGTGACGACCCAGAAGTAGTGCAGATGGCGGTAATTCAGCATGCGTCCTCCGGTTCTGGAAAACCGAAGTTTAAGTACGTTTCAATCTGGTTTATTCGAAGCGAATGGATGTCCACAATCCAAAGCACTCCTATACCCCGGAAGGTTGGACCCATTTCTACACACCCGCACGCTCCACTTCGTCATCCTGAACCCTCTGTCGGGTCGGCGCCACCTTTCATGCTTGGCACCTGCGCAATGAGAAGCGCGATGTCGTGCGGCTCTGCGTATTCAGTGGCCTGCTGGGCGCAGGTACGGCTGTTTCAGCACTTCTTTATCCCTGAAAATCATCATGGACTTTTTTCTTGTGTTCCTCACTGCCGAATTTCCGGGCAAGCCCGCCTGGCTTTGGCTCGCCTTCGCCAGCATCGTCATCACACTGTTGGCTCTTGACCTGGGCGTCCTGCACAAGGACGACAAGGCCATCGGTGTTCAGGAAAGCCTGTTGCTGTCTGCCGGCTACATCGGCGCAGCACTGCTCTTCGGCGCCTGGGTCTGGTGGTATCTGGGTACACAAAGCGGCATCGACTACTACACCGGCTTCATGATCGAGAAGTCGCTGTCGATGGACAACGTGTTCGTCATCGCGCTGATTTTCAGTTTCTTCGCCATCCCGCGCCAGTACCAGCACCGGGTGCTGTTTTGGGGCATCCTGGGCGTGATCATGCTGCGCGCCATCATGATCGGGCTGGGTGCGACGCTGGTGAGCCAGTTCAGCTGGGTTCTGTACCTGTTTGGCGCCTTCCTGATCTTTACCGGCATCAAAATGTGGATCATTGCCGACCACATGCCCGACATCGCGAACAACGCGCTGCTCAAATTCCTGAAGCAGCACATGCGCCTGACCCACGGCCTGCGCGGCAATGCCTTTTGGGTGCGCGAGAACGACCCCTCGACAGGCAAGCTCGAGCGCTTTGCGACCCCGCTGTTTCTGGCACTCGTGCTGGTGGAGTTTGTCGACCTGATCTTCGCGGTGGATTCGGTGCCTGCCATCTTCGCCATCACCACCGACCCGTTCATCGTCTACACGAGCAACATCTTCGCCATCCTGGGCCTGCGGGCGCTGTACTTTGCACTGGCCGCGATGCTTCACCGCTTCAAATACTTGAAATACGCTCTGGCCCTGGTGCTGGTGTTCATCGGCAGCAAGATTTTTTTGGTGGGTCTCATCGGCAAGATCCCGGCGTTGATTTCACTGAGCGTGACCTTCGGCCTGATTGCCGGTGGTGTGCTGGTGTCGCTTTGGAAAACCCGCGGACAGCCGGCAGCAGGGGAGCCGGCATGACGCCGCCGATCGTGCAGCGGTTGCGCGATGCAGCCGCCGCCCTGCAGGACGAACGTGTACCGATGCGGGCTTTGGCGCAAGCGCACGGGCCCGAGGCCCACGGCACGCTGCTGCTGTTGCTGGCTTTGCCCTGCCTGCTGCCGATCCCTGGCGTGGGCACGGTGCTCGGGATGGGCATGGGGACGCTGGCAGTGGCCCTGTGGCGCGGCCACTGTGCGCCTTGCCTGCCGCAACGGGTCGCCGATCTCGAGTTGCCGCGCCGCTCTGCGCAACGGATCCTGATGGCCCTGGCGTCCGCCTACGCCGTGGCCGGACGCCATGCCCGGGCTCGACTGAGCCATTTCGCATCGGTTGGCCCACGATCAGGCGTCGCCCTTGTGGTGGGACTGATGGCGGCCATCATCGTGATGCCGATTCCGTTTGGCAACATATTGCCAGCCATAGCGCTGTCGTTGATCGGGCTGGGACTGGTGTTTCGTGACGGGCTTGCCGTGCTCCTGGGCTTGCTGATGTCAGCCGTGGCGAGTGTTGTCACGACCGGTCTCGTTTTGATGGCCTGGATGTGGGGCAGCAAATGGATCGTGGGTTGGATTTGATCGAGTTGGATTTGATCGAACAGAAATTGTTCGATGATCTTCGCGATCACCTGGCGCTCTGGCTCGCATGCAGTTGATCCGCACTCTGGTCATTTGCCGATGCAGAACCGCCCAAAGATTTCTCCCAGCAAGTCATCACTGGTGAACTCGCCGGTTACTTCGCTCAGTGCCCGTTGCGCCAGGCGCAGCTCTTCGGCCAGCAAGTCGAGTGCGGCGGCGGCGCAGGCGGCGTGTTCGACGGCGCGAGCAACGTGGTGCTGGGTGCGCTTCAGTGCATCCAGATGGCGCGTGCGCGCCATGAAAACGCCTTCGGGGTGATCGTGCCAGCCGGCGAGTGCCAGCAGGCGGTGACGCAATTCGGGCAAGCCGTCGCCGGTGCGGGCGGAGAGTTGCAAGGCGCCTGCGGGTAAAGATTCGGCCGCCACGGTGGTTGTCACGGCGTCGGCCTTGTTGAAGACGTGCAGCAGCCGGCCGCTGGCCTGCAGTGCTGGGGATAGGCGGGCGGCA
>JANXMO010000618.1 GCA_025354615.1 Burkholderiales bacterium
GTGGCTGAAGGCGAAGGTTTGGCGCAGCTCGCTCAACAGTTGGCACGCTTCGCCCACGCGCACCAGCAGCGGCAACCCTTTTGCCGCCAGCGCTTGCCGCAGCGGCGCCAGGCAGCTGAGCGCAAACAACGCGTGCTGAACGTCGAAATCAGCGCTGTTCAACCTAGAAACGGCAGTTGAACGCACCTGAGCGGGCTGTGATGCGGTGTGCTGGCAAGGCGTGACGACGCGGCGGGCTCTTGCCCGCAAGGAGGAGCAACGCCGCCAGAGCGCCGCAGCGCGGCCCGCTCAGGTGCGTAGCGCTGTTGCCCATGAGGTGAGCACGGCCGTGGGCGAAACAGTAAGCAGGCATGGAAGCTTGCAAGCGGATATGAGCGGTCAACTGCCGTTTCTAGGTTCAACCACGCTGGCTCGATGATGAAAAGCCCGGCCGCCGCGCCGTGCTGTTGCGCCGCGGCCAGCGGTGCGTGGTCGTACAGGCGCAAATCGCGCTTGAACCAGACCAGCGCCTGCGTGTGTACATTGGCGGGCGCCATCGCTTGGTCGATGCCGGTTGTCAATGCTTGACCCACCACTTGGGTATTCCGGCCGCGCGCAGAGCAGCCGCCTACAGACGCCCCACGCACCGCGGCGCGCCGCAGCGGCAGGCGAGCCGCCCTTCATGGTGGGTTTCACCGTAGTCGACCGTGAGCTCTTCACCCACCGCAATGCCGCGCAGCGCATAGAACTCGACCCGCCCGGCGCGAATGCACAGCCGGGCGTTGGGCGCGCAGGAGTGGTTGGTGAAGCGCATCGGGTCGGCCGAGCGGGAGAAGTCGATGGCGCGTTTGTCGGACAGCTCGACAATCATGATGCGTTCATGCCGCGTCGCGCGAATGCGCGCATCCGCCACGCTGATCGACTCACCGCGGATTTCGCCGATCTTGTGGCGCGCGGCAATCGGTTCTGCTGCAAACACGCCGGTGCCGTCGATGGCGCTCGGCGCCGTCGTCACAGCGAATTTCTGGTAGGCAGGCCGGGGCGCCGTCGTTGCCTCACCGCCATCGCTCATGCGGGCAACCCGTTGGCCTGTGGATGGCCGGGCAGGGTGATGGCCGGCAAGGGCTTCCAGCCTTTTTGGCGGTGTTCGGCCACCACGCTGGTGAAGATTCCGCCGCGCACGTACCAGCGCGCGGTCAGGCGCACGAAGCGCGGTTGGGCCACGCGCACGATTTCATCAACGATGTCATTGCTGACTTTTTCATGGAACGCACCCTCGTTGCGAAAGCTCCACATGTACATCTTCAGGCTTTTGAGTTCGATGCACAGCGCATCAGCCACCATGTCAATGGTGAAGTGCGCAAAGTCGGGCTGGCCGGTCAGCGGGCACAGACATGTGAATTCGGGAATCTGGAACTGGATGGCGTAGTCACGCTGCGGTGTCGGATTGGGGAACACATGCAGTGTTTTGCTGGGTGCGCTGGGCGGGTTTTGCGGCACAGGCCGCGACAGGGCTGGCGAGACAGCAGTGGCAGCAGCGTTCGCCGCGCCAACTGGTTTTTTGGACTTGGCCATGCGGATTCCAACAACGGGGTGAAAGGTTTCAAAAATGGCCACGATGCTATCATCCGGGCCGCTCAAAAAGCCCTTGAAAGCGCAATTTCTCTTGGCAAATCAACTACTTATCTTGAATCACGACGCGTGTGGGGCCGGCTTTGCGCCGCTGGGCCAACCATGCGCCTGAATTCGATCAAGCTGTCCGGCTTCAAGTCGTTCGCCGAGCCGACGCATTTTCAGCTGCCCGGTCAATTGGTCGGCGTGGTCGGGCCCAATGGCTGCGGCAAGTCGAACATCATGGACGCGGTGCGTTGGGTGCTGGGTGAGAGCAAGGCGAGCGAGCTGCGCGGCGAGTCGATGCAGGACGTGATTTTCAGCGGCTCGGGCCACCGCAAACCTTCGAGCCGCGCCAGTGTCGAGCTGGTTTTCGCCAACGACGACGCACGCGCCGGCGGGCCCTGGAACCGGTTCACGGAAATCGCCGTCAAACGGGTGCTGACACGCGATGGCACCAGCAGTTATTT
>JANXMO010000632.1 GCA_025354615.1 Burkholderiales bacterium
CGTCCAGTTCCCAATAGTGATCGGCCGCCAGATCGAGCAGGGCGCCAAAGCGCTGCTCGCGCGCGGTCACACGGCGGGCGGCGCGCGCCGCGGCGTTTCCGATCACCAACCCCAGCGTCAAGCCCGAAGCAAGTGTCAACAACTGCGTCAACAGCGCATGCCCCTGCCGGGGCGCCGCTTGAGCGTCAGGCCCCAGCAAGCCGTGGCTCTGTGCCATGGACAGCCCGCAAACGAACGCCGCACAGATGGACGCCAGCACCAGGCCGCGCCGCCGCCCTACCAGCACCGTCACCATGCAGACCAGGAGGCCGAGATAACCAAGGTCGAGCGAGTGCAGGCCTTGGCCTTCCCCCACAGCCACGACGGTGATGAAAGCGGCAATCAACCAGGCGAGGAAAAGCATCAAGGCGCGCAATGGCAGCCGATGGGCTTTCCAGCAGGCCAAACCCAACAGCATGCTGAGCAGTGTGCAACCAGCAACCAGCAGGTGGTTGATGGCCGCTGCGCTGGGGGGCGGCTGAAGATAAACCGATACCGCCGTCAGTGCCGTGGTGGCCGCCCCTGCCGCACACAGCAGGCGGACCGTGGTGACATCAACGGTGTGGCTGATATCGGGATCGGGCTCGGCTTCCCTGAGCGCTGAACTTGCGGCTTCCATCACAGGGTGCAACGGGCCGCATTGAGCTGCGCACGTGCCGCCAGTGCTGCGTCGCGTGCGGCGGCAGCAAAGTCGTCGCCGGCGCTGGCGTAAAGCACGGCACGCGATGAACTGACGGCCAATGGCGCCACCGTGCGGCCGCCCGCTGCACGCCAGCCGGCGCGCACGGCCGCTTGCGCGTCACCGCCCTGGGCGCCAATCCCAGGCACCAGCAAGGGCAATGTGGGCGCCAGCGCGCGCACCCGTGCAATCTCAGCCGGGAATGTGGCACCCACCACCAGGCCCAACTGGCCGCCACGGTTCCATGCTCCCTCGGCCAGCCGGGCCAGGTGCTCATAAACCCTCTCGCCTGACGCCAGGGGCTGCGCCTGCAGATCGGCGCCGCCCGCGTTCGACGTGCGGCACAGCAGGATCAGCCCCTTGCCGTCATAAGCCATGTACGGCTCTAGCGAGTCAAAGCCCATGTAAGGTGACAGCGTCAGCGCGTCTGCTTGATAGCGCTCGAACGCTTCGCGGGCGTACTGCTCGGCGGTGCTGCCGATGTCGCCCCGCTTGGCATCCAGAATTACCGGCACACCAGGCGCCACGGCGTGGATGTGGCTGATCAGCTGCTCGAGCTGGTCTTCGGCGCGGTGGGCCGCGAAGTACGCAATCTGCGGCTTGAAGGCAATTGCCAAGTCGTGCGTGGCATCGACGATGGCGCGGCAAAAATCAAAAATACGCCGTGCGTTGCCACGCAGGCCGGCTGGAAATTGCGCCGGGTTCGGGTCGAGGCCAACGCACAGCAGCGAATCGTTCGCGCGTTCGGCGGCCAGCAGCTGGTCTCTGAAATTCATGGCGGCCCGTTCACGATACGCGTCTGGCCAACCGCGCTGCCAGCCCGGTATAGCTGGCGGGTGTCAATGCCAGAAGCCGCTCTCGCTCAGCGGCAGGAATCTCGAGCGTGGCGATGAAATTCTGCAAGGCCTCTTGCGTGATGGCCTTGCCACGCGTCAGTGTTTTCAGCCGCTCATAAGGATTGGCCAGGCCGTAGCGGCGCATCACGGTCTGGATCGGCTCGGCAAGCACTTCCCAGGCTGTGTCCAGGTCGGCAGCCAGCGCCGCCTCGTCGACTTCCAGCTTGCCCAGGCCGCGCTGCAGGCTGTCGTAGCCCAGCACGGCGTAGCCGAGTGCCACGCCCATGTTGCGCAGCACCGTGCTGTCGGTCAGGTCGCGCTGGAAGCGGCTGATCGGCAACTTCTGGCTCAAATGCGTCAACAGCGCATTGGCCAGGCCGAAATTGCCTTCGGCGTTTTCGAAGTCGATCGGGTTGACCTTGTGCGGCATCGTGCTGCTGCCGATTTCGCCTTCTTTCAGGCGCTGGCGAAAGTAGCCCAGGCTGATGTAGCCCCATAAATCGCGCGACCAGTCGATCAAAATCGTGTTGGTGCGGGTCAGCGCATCGAACAACTCCGCCATGTAGTCGTGCGGTTCGATCTGGATCGTGTACGGGTTGAAGCTGAGCTTCAATTGCCGCTCGACGACGCGGCGGCTGAAGGCCTCCCAGTCGACCTCGGGATACGCCGCCAGGTGCGCGTTGTAGTTGCCGACCGCG
>JANXMO010000638.1 GCA_025354615.1 Burkholderiales bacterium
TCCAGCGCCTCCGGCATCAGCGTGTGGTTGGTATAGGAAAAAGTCTGGGTGCAGATGCGCCAGGCAGAGGCCCAGGGAATGCCGTGCACGTCGCACAACAGGCGCATCAGTTCGGCCACGCCGATGGCCGGGTGGGTGTCATTCAAATGAATGGCCACTTTGTCGGCCAGGTTCAGCAGGTCGGGGTGTTCGTCGAGGTGGCGCGCCACCAGGTCCTGCAGCGAGGCGGCAACGAAGAAGTACTCCTGCCGCAGCCGCAGCTCGCGCCCGGCAGGGGTGCTGTCATTCGGGTACAGCACCCAGGAAATGTTCTCGTACTCGTTCTTGACGCCGGCCGCGCGCGCGTAATCGCCGGTGTTGAAGGCGTGCAGGTCGATGTGCGCCGGCGCCACGGCTTTCCACAGCCGCAGCGTGCTGACCTTGTCGGTGCCGTGGCCTGGAATGACCATGTCGTAAGCCTTGGCCGCCACTTCGGCCGCGGGCCGCCAAATGGCCTGCTCGCCGGCGTGTTCGACCCAGCCGCCAAAGTGCACCGGGTAGCTGATGCCCGCGCGGGGAAACTCCCAGGGCGTGCCGTCGGCCAGCCACGGGTCGGGGTATTCGACCTGGCTGCCGTTGGCGATTTCTTGCGCAAACATGCCGTATTCATACCGAATGCCGTAACCGAACGACGGCAACCCCAACGTGGCCATCGAATCCAGAAAGCACGCGGCCAGCCGGCCGAGGCCGCCGTTGCCCAGCGCGGCGTCGGGCTCGCCGTCGGCCACGTCTTCCAGGCGCTGCGCGTGCGCGGTCACACCAGCGGCAGCGGCGCCCGTCAAGTTCAAGGCTGCCAGCGCGTTCGACAGCGTGCGTCCAATTAAAAATTCCATCGACAAATAGCACACGCGCCTTGCTTTGGCGGCGCGCTGCGCCTGCTGGGTCTGCACCCAGCGTTGCGACAACTCGGCGCGCGCCACCTGCGCCACGGCCTGCATCAAATCATTGGCTGTGGCATGGGTCGGCGACACGCCGACCGTCTTCAGCAGGTGTTCGTCGATACGGGCTGACAGGCTGTTGCCATCGGCGTTTGAAAGTGCATTCACGCAAAAGTCCTTATGAAGTCGCTGCGGCCCGTATCGGTCCGCGACGCGGCCGACTGTAGCGCCGGCTTGGGCGGCACGGGTTGCCTCGGTGCCGGGTAGCGGCGTTCGCAGGCACACTGCAGCCTGGGGCCGTTTGCGGCACCGCCTTTGCAAACCAAGGAAACAAGGATGTCTCATTCCAACCTCGCGCAAGGCCTGGATTTGCCCAAGCGCGCCGTCGCGCTGGTGCTGGCCGGCGGGCGCGGCAGCCGGCTGATGAACCTGACCGACCGGCGCGCCAAACCGGCGGTGTACTTCGGCGGCAAGTTCCGCATCATCGATTTCGCACTGTCGAACTGCCTCAA
>JANXMO010000644.1 GCA_025354615.1 Burkholderiales bacterium
ATTCCCAAAACCGGCTACGAGGTGATCTGGAACCACAAGCTGCGTTGGGAAGGTGAAGGCTACAGCACCAAGGACTACCACGTGATCGTGCCGCCTGCGCGCAGTAAAAGCCTGGGGCCTGCGTTCACGGTCGATGAGCAGGTCACGTCACCGATGTGGGATCGAAAAGTCAATTCAGTGGTCGACGCCAAAGGTGTCGAGAACTACTTTTGGAATGTCATTACGACGCCGCCCGCGGTGGCAGGCGATCAGACAGTGGCCATTTCAAAACTGGCCGAGCCAACCGACTTGTGGCTGTACTTCGCGTCGCAACGCCGCGTGCGCCGTGCACCTACTTATCAATACGACGCGCCTTTGACCGGCGTCGACAACATGATGGTGGTTGATCAGTTCAACCAGTTCAGCGGCCCGATGGACCGGTTTGACTTCAAGCTCGTTGGCAAGAAGGAAATCTACATCCCCTACAACAACTACCCGCTCTACGCGCCGGCCAAAGTCGAAGACCTGGCCACGGCAACCGGCTTCAAGCCCGAGAAAATGCGGTATGAATTGCACCGCGTGTGGGTGGTGGATGCTACCGTCAAGAGCGGCGTGCGCCACACATTCAGCCGGCGCACGATGTATGTCGATGAAGACAGCTGGTCCATCATGGCGCAAGACCTTTATGACATGCAGGGCAAACTGTGGCGCAGCATGGAGGGCACGTTGATACCGGCGGTTGAAATACCGGCGTGTGTCAGCAAGGCGTATTCACAGTTCGACCTGCAGGTGGGGCGCTTCATGGCCGACCGCGTGTACCTGAACACCGACTGGCTGGCGGCGCGAGAAGGCCGCATCAAAGCCTCCCGCTTTTCTGCTGACGGCATGCGCCGCAACGGTGATTGAGCACACCCCACACTGACATCGCCTACCGCGCCATCATCGCGCGCCGCCTTTTTCTGCAAGGAACTTTGACATGACGACGATCTCCCGTGTGGTGCCCGGCTTCGCCCGTTCGGCGGTGGCCCTTGCTGCTGCTGCGGTCACCCTGCCTGTTGGAGCACAAAATTTCTCCAATGAATCCGGCAGCTGGACCGGCTCGATCAAGTCGATCTACTCCATCGGCGCGATGGTGCGCGCGTCAGCCCGCGACTGCCGGCTGATTGGGGTCGACAACGGCGGTTGCAATGACAACCAACTGAACTACGACGACGGCGACTTGAATTATTCGCGTGGGCAGGTGTTCTCGGGCACGCTCAAAGGCATCAACGATCTGTCGGTGCGCGGGCCGGATGGCTGGAGCGGCTTTCTGCGGCTGTCGTATGCTTTCGACTTGCTGGGCGACCGCACGAAGAGCCTGGACCTGGATTCGGATGCGAAGCGGGCGGTGTTGAGCGACATCCGCTTCCTCGACGCTTATGTTTCCAAGCAGTTCGACCTTGGTAACCAGTCGGCACGCGTTCGCCTGGGCAACCAGGTGTTGTCGTGGGGTGAAAGCCTGTTCATTCCTGGCGGCATCAATGCCACCAATGCGATCGACATCCGCGCCACACACCGCCCCGGCGCCCAGCTGAAGGAAGTGATTTTGCCGGCACCGATGCTGTCGCTGGCGACCACGCTGAGCAAATCCTTTTCCGCCGAGGCTTACTACCAGTTCGCCTGGAACGCGGCGCGCTTCGATCCGGCAGGCAGTTATTTTTCGACCGTCGACTATGCTGGCCGCGGCTATCAAAATCTTTACTTCCCGTCGGCTTTCCTCGCCGCGAACGGATTGCCGCCCGGCAGTGGCGGTGACCGCCACACCGGCCGGCCGTTCCAGTCAGCCAACGACTGGTTGGCGAGCGGCGCCAACCCGGCCTTTACGCCGGGCGTGCCCATGCAGGGCGCCGAGCCGGGCAAGAACAGCGGTCAATTTGGCTTGGCCTTGCGGCATGCCGACGTCGACAGCGGCAATGAATTCGGCCTGTACTACCTGCGCTACAACGACAAACTGCCGTCGATGCGCTACTTTTACAGCGCCGCCTCGAACCAGTTCATCAATGCCGGCTTCCCCGACAGCGCACAGCTGACATATGCGCCAAAGCGCGAGCTGTTCGGCGCCTCGTACAACCTGCGCGCCGGCGATTGGGCAGTGGGCATGGAAGCGTCATACCGCCCGCGCGAAGCGGTGACGATAGACCCGACCATTCAATTGCCCGGCGCACCCTTTGTTGCTCCTAATTGCGACTTGAGCGCCATCACTTCCGGCACCGCTGGCGACACCAGTTGCACGCTGGCCATGGACCGCAAAAAGTGGCAATTCGCATTGACTGGCATCAACCAGATGAGCCCGAACGGCTCGATGGGTTGGCTGCTGAAAATCCTGGGCGCCGCGGAAGGCACTGTGCTGGCCGAAGCGGTGCTGGCCAACTACCCCAACCTGCAACTGAACCAGGGCGTGCCGTACGCTTTTTTCACCGACTACCGTCAGCCAACGAAAACCTCGGTGGGCATCAGTGCATCGGTGGGCGTGGTCTATCCGAATGCCTTCGGCACCGCCGTCAGCTTTGCGCCTGACCTGAGCTGGCAGCAGGGTGTCTACGGTTACTCGGCGAGCGCCTTGCCAGGCTTTTACAAGGGTGTGGGCGTTGTCGGACTCGGCGCGACGATCGACTTCAAACAAAGCAACAACCTGAAGCTGCGGCTGGATTACTCACGCAATTACGGCGGTGGGGCTACCGGCGCCAACTTGTATCTGGACCGCGACTACGTCAGCGTGGCGCTGAGCGTTGCTTATTGAAAAAGACGGCACCCCACAGCCGGTTGCCCCAGCAAACAGAAAGCGCATAAGCAGGCCCATGCTGGCTCGACTGGTTTCATGGCTGGAAGCGGCGCTGTTCAGGCGGCGCGCAGCCGTGCTGATTTTTCTGGCTGTGGTGACGGCTGCATTCGCTTGGGCCGCCAGGGGCCTGCACATGGACGCTGGCTTTGACAAGCAGCTGCCGCAAGGCCACGAATACATTGAGACCTTCAACGCGTTTCGCGACCAGGTTTTTGGCGCGAACCGGTTGACGGTGGTGGTGCACCGTAAGGAAGGCACCATCTGGAACGCCGATGCCTTGCGCATCCTGAACTTGGTGACCGAGACGGTGGCCGCCCTGCCGGCGGTCAAACGTGCGTCGGTCACGTCACTGTGGACGCCCAACGTCTTTTTCACCGAAATCACCGAAGACGGTTTTTCTGCTCTGCCGCTGACCGGTGGCGACATCGTTCCAGACCGTCTGTCACCCGCCTTGATTGCGCAAATCCGTAACCGCACCACCTTGGGTGGACACGTGGGCACACTGGTCTCGCGTGACCATTCGAGTGCAATGATCACCGCGGAGCTGCTGGACATTGACCCGCTGAACGGCAAGAAGCTCGATTACGTCGCTTTCAACCGCTTGCTCGAAA
>JANXMO010000691.1 GCA_025354615.1 Burkholderiales bacterium
GCGGCGCGCAGCAGCAGCGGGTCGGCAGGTTGTTTGCGCAGCGCCAGGTTGAACGCCCGGTCGGCTTCGGGCTGCAATGTGATGGGGTCGAGGCCGCGCAGGCGTTCACGGGGCCAGCCGGTGAATTCAATGAAAGCAGCGTTGGCATCGATCAGCCGAAAGCCGGCGTCTTGCACACAAACGGGAAAAGGACTGGCCCAGAACGCCTGCACGCGTTCACTCAACGCGGCGTCACTCAACGGCGGCGGTGCCGTTGCCGCGGCCAGGGGCGCGGGCGAAGCGCCAGCACCACTTGTTTGCAGACGCAGGGCGAACCAGTCGTTGCCGGCAGCTTCAAATGACAATGCACGCGAACAACCGGCGGCGTCTACTGCGTCAACGGGCGGGCTGCGTGCAGCGGCGGGCTGCAGCACGGCCTGACGCAGCCAGTCGAGCGCGGCATCGCCCAACACATGACGCCACTGAAGCAACGGCATGCCGATTTCGCACGGCGCCAGGCGCAGCGCAGCCAGATTGGCGAATACGACGCGCCCTCGCGTATCAAGCAGCAGCACCGCATCGGCGAAGTGGTCGAAAAACCGTGTGAACGGCAATGCCGAGGCGGCGCGCTGGCCGGCGGCACCCGGTACACGCGAACGGGGCTTGGGCAGCACGCTCACTGGCAACCCTCGTCAGGTTCAGTCAAACTTTCAGTCAAACTGCTTGGCGGCGCCGAGCGCACGCAGTTCCGCACGGTTGATTTCCTGCACGCTCATCATCAGCGCGTCGGCCGCGGCACGGAAATCGAACAGCGACTCCGCCTCGATCGCCTGCGTAAGTTCGAGATATGGCCGGTAAGGCCCGGTCTCGTCGACCAGAGCTTCCAAAACATGTTCGGCCACCGGGATGGTCTGCATCAACGACTTCAATGGTTTGCCGAACAGGCGGTGCAACAGCGAAAAAACACCGCAGATGAACATTTCGGCGCGCATTTCATCATCAGCCGTGCTGCGCACGAGCTCTTCCATCAACAAACCGCGGCGCACCGACGCAAACATCACCGGCCGCAAACTCGGGTCGCCACTGGCCGTGACCAGCAACAACGCCAGCCAGCGCTTCAAGCGCTCGTAGCCCAGCATCATGATGGCGTGGCGGAACGAAGCGATTTCAACCGACAGACCGAACGCCGGGGAATTGATGTAGCGCATCAGCCGGTAGGCAAGCGACGGGTCGCGCCGGAGCACGTTTTCCAGGGCGTCGATGGGCGCCGCCTTGTCGGTCAAGCTGATCAGTTCGACCACGGTTTGCAAATCGGTATGCATGGGAGCGGGCTTGCCCGTTTTCGACGGCGCGTCGACAACAGGGTCATCGATCGGCCAGCCCAGCACGGCGGCCGCGCCGTTGTCGAAAGCCAGCTTCAAATCATCCATCGTGCGCACGCCGCACAGCACGTGGGCAATGTTGCGCGGCATGCTGCCGGCACCGAGCGCGGCCTCGGGGTCGGCGCCGCGCCGCTCTTCAGCCAGGTCGAGAATGGTGTATTTGAAGCAAGGCAGCACTTCGCGCGGCAGCGCCTTCAAGGGCCGGCCCTTGATCAACATCGTGGTGCCGCGGCGGTGCAGCGTGCACAAGGCCTGCGTGTTGGCATCGTCCGCCGCCATGAAAGCAGGGACCTCGATCATCAGGTTGCTGGACGGCTCGCAGCGCAGCAAATCCTGCAACAAGTTTTCGCTGGCAATGTTGAGCGACACGTTGCCGCCGCCCGCGGGCCATACCTCGCCTACCGCATGAAGCAGCTGCGCCGCATCCAGTTGGGCATCAGGCCGGAGTGGAAAAACCGTCAGCCGCGTCGCGGTCACGGCACGCTGGCGGTCAATGAAAGGCGAATAGCCCAGAGCCACCTGGCCCAGGATGGCGTCGTCGCTCACCGCGTGCCACGGCGCCAGCGCGCCAGCAAATTTTTCAATGGCATGTTCAAGCGCTCAGGTAGGTGAACAATGACAGTTTTTGCACCATTGCATAACTTTTGAGTGCTGCATCGTAGCCTGTCTGGCCGTTTTGAAACGATGAAATTGCCGCCACCATGTCGAGGCCGGTGGCGTCCGACACCTGGGTCTGGCTGGCCAGCTTCTGGGCGTCGAGCCGGCCGGTCACGCCATCGATGCGGCTCAAGGTATCGCCCACGCGGCTGCGGGCCGCCTGCATTTGCGTCATCGCGGCGTCGACGTTGATCAGGTTGGTGCTGTTGGTCTGGGTGACGGCAGCACTGCTGCGCATCGGCGTGCTCAAGTCGTCGATAGCGTTTTTCAGCACCTCGAAAACACTGACGCTGCGCTGCGCCGCGGGCAAGGTGGCCAGCGGGGTGATGACGAAAGCGTCGCCATCGGCCGGTTGATTTGAAATCGTGACGGCCAGGCCACTGAACTGCAGCGTCTGCCCTGGCGAAAAGGCACCCGACTGCACGGTCGAGCCGTCGTTCTGGTCGATCACCGAATAAGTGGTGGCGCCAGCCGCGCCGGTGAATTCGATGCGGTAGGGTGAATCGGTCAGCGCGCTGGGGTCGACGACATGGCCGCCATCCACCCAGGCGCTGCCGGTGTTGGCGCGCGGCGAGCCGCCGCTGTCGACGTTGGCCGCGCCGGTCGTGAACACGCCGTTGCCACGCCTGGCCTGCATCCAGGCGCTTTCGCCGTCAACTGTCAGCGGCAGGGGCTCACCCGACGCGACTTGTGTTTCGCCCGCAATGCCATATGACTGCACACCGTTGGCCGTTTCCGTGAACGGCGCCTGGTTCGCGCCCTGGCCACCGAACAGGTACAGCCCGGCGCCATCGGTGCGGTTGGACACCGCCAGCAGCTGGTTGCGGATTTCCTTCAACTGGTGGGCCACGCTCAGCCGCTCGGCATCGCCATAGCTGGCATTGCCTGCGGTCAGAATGGCTTCGCGTGCCTGCTGCAGCAATTCACCTGCGTCGCCCAGCGCGCTTTCGGTCAGTGTCATGGTGTTCTGGCTGGCGTTGACGGCGCGCTGGCTGGCATTGGCGCGGGCCTCTGCGGACAAAGCACGCTCGGCGCGGGCCGCCGCAGCCGGGTCGTCGCTGGCGCGGTTGACGCGTTTGCCGGTGCTCAACTGCTGCTGGGCGCTGTTCAAGTCGAGCTGGCGGGCCATCAAGGCCTCGCGGCTGGCGGAAAAAGCATTGGCGGTACTGATACGCATGGGTCAAGCCCCCGTCGAAAACAACCATCGATAAGCCGTCAACCCAAGTGGGCCGGCATCAACCAGAGCCAATGCGCAGCAGCGTGTCAAACAAGGCTTGCGCCACCTGCAGCACCTTGGCCGAGGCCTGATAACTTTGCTGGAATTGAATCAATTTCGATGCCTCTTCATCCAGGTTGACACCGGCCTTGTCGCTGCGCGCCGATTCAGCGGCACTGGCGAACGCGGCGGAGGTGTCGGCCCCGGTGCGCGCCGACTGCACCCGCACCGCAATGGTCGACAAGGCGCTGGCATAGGCGTCGGTGATGCTGCGGCCCGCCACCGGCACGCCAGCGGCTGAAACCGTGGCGCCCACGACCGGCGCCGCCGCCAGCTGCGCGAAGGCCAGCGCATTGCCGTTGTTGCCGCCGATCACACCGGCGCGCACGTCGAGGGTGTCGCCGGTCTTCGGGGCACCGTCCATTTGCAAGGCATAGCCATTCAGCACGATGGGCGAGCCCGGCGTCCACAGGCCGCTGGTGGCCGAGCCGTCGGCATTGAGCACGTTGTAAGGCACGCGGCCGGTGCCGTCGTTGAGCGGCACATCGAACGTTAGGTTCGACGGCAGCAGGCTGGCGTCAACGTTGGGGCTGACCGCGCTGAGCAGCAGCAGCGACGCGGTGCCCTTGTTGGCCACGCCGAACGTCGCCGTGACAGGCGAGGCCGCGGCAATCTGGTTGCCGTCGTGCAGAACCGACCGCATCGATTGCGCCGCCGTCGCCACCGGCTGCAACAGGAACCGGTCTCCGGGCTGCATCGAACCGCTGGTGACCTGCAGGTTCAGGCCGTCAAAATCCAAATTGCTGATGTCCGATAGCGGGCTGCCGCCAGCCGGCGTGCGGGTGCCATCGCTGTCCAGGCGGTCGAGCGTGTAGCTGGTGCCGTCGAAACGCAGTTCGTAGTCGTTCGCCAGCACGTGGGTCGAATCGGCCACGCGGAGCTGCAGCGCGGCGTCG
>JANXMO010000062.1 GCA_025354615.1 Burkholderiales bacterium
CACAACGTCCGGCTCGTTGGTTGGCCGCCGCTTGGCTGACGGGCTCCACCAACAGTTGCTCCACCTTGTTGCGGTAGCTGTAACGCTTGATGCGGGCCGTACCAGCGTCAACGACGTAGCGAATACCAGGCACCGTCAGCGAGGTTTCCGCCACGTTTGTGGCCAACACAATGCGGCGAGCGTTGTGCGGCTCGAAAATGTGCTCTTGTTCCGCCTGGCTCAGCCGTGCAAACAGCGGGACGACCTCAATGCCTGGCAGGCAGTGGCGGCGCAAGTGGTCGGCCGCTTCACGAATTTCACGTTCCCCGGGCAGGAAAACCAGCACATCGCCATCGCCTGTCGCCCCACCCATGCCCTGCCACAACTCATCTACAGCGTCAGCAATGGCGTGGTTCAAGCCGTAGTCACGGCTGTCCTCGAATGGCCGGTAACGCTGTTCAACCGGGAACAACCGTCCAGAGACCTGGATGACGGGCGCCGGGCCGGCACCGGATGCGAAATGCTTGGCAAACCGGTCGGCATCAATGGTGGCCGAGGTCACCACCACTTTCAAATCCGGCCGCTGAAGCAACACTTTGCGCAAATAGCCAAGCAGAAAATCGATGTTCAAGCTGCGCTCGTGCGCTTCGTCGATGATCAGCGTGTCATACGCCTCAAGCCATGGGTCGGTCTGCGTTTCAGCGAGCAAAATGCCGTCAGTCATCAGTTTGACGCTGGCGCCGGCAGACAGCTTGTCTTGAAAACGTACTTTGTAGCCCACCACTTCGCCAAGCGGTGACTGCAGTTCATTGGCGATCCGCTTGGCGACGCTGGTGGCGGCAAGGCGCCGCGGCTGGGTATGACCAATCAGACCGCAACCGCCGGCGCCCCACCCGCGGCCAAGTTGCAATGCAATTTTGGGCAATTGGGTTGTTTTGCCGGAACCGGTTTCCCCACAAACAATCACCACCTGGTGCTCGGTCAGAGCTTGCGCAATGTCAGCGCGCCGGGCGGAGACCGGAAGCGATTCTGGAAACACAAGCGGCGGCACCGGATGAGCGGGCCGCTTCGATGGCCGCCGCCTTTGTGGCGTAAGTGGTTCACCACGGAACTCAGTTGTCATTAGGCCTTCGTGCAAAATCGTCAATTATTTCAAAGTGCCACGATGAGCCTGGTTTTCCCACATACTTTTGTGCCATGGTTTCGCGCCGTTGCGCCCTACATACATGCGCACCGGGGCAAAACTTTCGTCATTGCGCTGGCTGGTGAATTGATCGCCGCAGGCAAGCTCAGCAGCTTTGTGCAAGACGTGGCGTTGATACATGCCATGGGCATTCGAGTTGTGCTTGTCCATGGTTTTCGACCCCAAGTCGAAGAGCAATTGCAGGCCAAAGGCCATCGCTCACAATTCAGCCACGGCATGCGGATCACTGATTTTGTTGCGCTGGATTGCGCTCAAGAATCTGCAGGGCAACTGCGCTATGAAATCGAAGCCGCATTTTCACAAGGCTTGCCTAATACGCCGATGTCAGGAAGCCAAGTTCGCGTGGTGTCGGGTAACTTCATTACCGCGCGGCCGGTGGGCATTCGGGAAGGCGTGGACTTTCAGCACACCGGCTTGGTAAGAAAAATCGACGCCGTTGGAATACGCCGCGCTATTGACGACGGTGTCTTGGTCCTGTTGTCACCTTTTGGCTTTTCACCAACCGGTGAAGCCTTCAATTTGAGTATGGAAGATGTGGCCGCCAGTGCGGCAAGCGCCTTGCAAGCGGATAAATTGATTTATGTAACTGAAGTTCAAGGCATACCGTTGGATCCAAGCGACCCGCACAGTGCGATCAACCAAGAGCTGACGCTTGCGGATGCTGACAAATTATTGGCATTGCTTCCCAACCCGACTCAACCCACCGATACTGCTTTTTACCTTCAGCATGCGGTCAAGGCTGTGCATTCCGGCGTCGATCGGGTGCACATCGTTCCATTTTCCGTCGATGGTGCTATTTTGATGGAATCATTTACCCACGATGGCGTGGGCACCATGATTGTTGATGAAAAGCTTGAGAGCTTGCGTCAAGCCCATGCCGATGACATCGGTGGAATATTGCAGCTTATTGAACCGTTTGAAAACGACGGCACCTTGGTCAAAAGAGACCGAACGGAAATTGAACGAGATATTGATCATTACACCGTGATTGAACATGATGGCGTTATTTTTGGCTGTGCGGCGCTCTACCCTTATGCGGAAGCCCGTACGGCAGAAATGGCAGCGCTTACCGTTTCAGCTGACGTGCAAGGGCAAGGCGATGGTGAACGCATTCTTAAACGCGTTGAGCAACGAGCCAAGGCGCAAAATTTGGAGACCATATTTGTGCTGACGACGCGCACGATGCACTGGTTTATCAAGCGCGGGTTTGCCTCTGTTGAACCTGAATGGTTGCCCGAGGCGCGCAAGAAAAAATACAACTGGGATCGCAAGTCGCAGATTTTGGTTAAAAAAATAAGTTAAATAGTTGTAGCCATTGTTCGATGGCTTGTGCCCACTTCATAGGATATTTATGGCTCGTTTACTGCACTGCACCTACCTGAAGAAAGAAGGCGAAGGACTTGATTTCGCGCCATATCCGGGCGAACTTGGCAAGCGTATATACAACGAAATCAGCAAGGAGGCGTGGCAGATGTGGATGAAACATCAGACCATGCTGGTCAACGAAAATCGTTTGAATCTGGCTGACCAGCGCGCGCGTCAATATCTGGTAAAGCAGATGGAAATGTATTTTTTTGGCGGTGGTGTTGAGCAGCCCATGGGCTATGTTCCGCCGACCAGTTGAATCAACGCTGGCTATACAATCACTTTAAGAATTTGTATTTTGCAAATTCGAACATCGGAATATGGAAGCATTCATGAGCAACTTGAAACAACTTCTGGATCAAAAGGCGTCATTGGAGCGTGAGATTGAAGCCACACGCCGCCAGGAAAAGACCGACGCCATTAATAAGGTCAAAGCATTGATGACCGAATATGGTTTGGCGATGTCCGATCTTTCTGTCAAAGGCCCAGTCAAAGCCAACGCCGGCAAGGGCGGTAAAGTAGCCGCCAAATACCATAAGCCGGATACCGGTGAAACTTGGAGCGGGCGTGGGTTGCAACCAAAATGGTTGAAGGCTGCATTGGCATCGGGCCGCAGTTTGGAAGACTTTGCTGTTTGATGTGCTGTTGTTGAAATGCACGCGGCCGGATTTTTGTTGATCTCTCTATTGCTGTGATCCCACCTGCTTTTGTGCATGAGTTAACGGCCCGTGTTGATATTGTTCATGTCATCGGGCGTTATGTTCAACTAAAAAAAGCCGGCATCAATCACAAGGGCTTGTGCCCGTTTCATGGAGAAAAATCTCCTAGTTTTATCGTCAGCCCCAGTCGTCAGACTTATCACTGCTTTGGCTGCGGTGTCCATGGCAACGCCATCGGTTTTTTGATGGAACATTCTGGCTTGGGGTTTGTCGACGCGATACGTGACCTGGCACAAGAAGTCGGCTTGTCGGTTCCAGAGGACAAGGAGTCGTCGCATGACAAAGCGTTGGCTGCAGCTGAGCGGCAACGCCAAGTTACTTTGACCGAAGTCTTGGCGAAAGCCGGTGATCACTATCGCAAAAGCTTGCGAGACAGTCCGCGGGCTGTCGAGTACTTAAAAGCGCGCGGGCTGTCGGGTGAAATTGCAGCGCGCTTCGGCTTGGGATATGCGCTTGGAACATGGCGCGCATTGGCCAGTGCATTTGTTTCTTATGATGATCCGCTGCTGGATGAAAGCGGACTGGTCATCAGCAGCGGTGAATCCACTGACCAGAATGGCGATACCAGTCAGCGCAAGCGCTATGACCGGTTTCGTGATCGCATCATGTTTCCGATTCGTTCCGTTCAAGGTGACGTTATTGGTTTCGGCGGGCGTGTTCTCGACAAGGGAGAGCCCAAATACCTGAATTCCCCTGAAACGCCTGTTTTCAGCAAAGGCAGCGAACTCTACGGCTTGTATGAAGCGCGCACGGCGCTGCGCCGAAAGAACTTTGCGTTGGTTGTTGAAGGGTATATGGACGTTGTTTCGTTGGCGCAGCACGGCTTCTCAAATGCCGTGGCAACGCTGGGAACCGCCTGTACCGCAGAGCACCTTCAAAAACTTTTTCGTTTTACCGACCACGTTGTTTTCAGTTTTGATGGTGATACTGCTGGACGGCGCGCGGCGCGGCGCGCCCTCGAAGCAGCGCTGCCCCACGCGCAAGACCATCGCAATATCAAGTTTCTTTTCTTGGCGCCAGAGCATGACCCTGATTCCTACATACGGGAATTTGGCAGCGACGGTTTCGAACATTCGCTTGAACAAGCTTTGCCGTTGTCGCGTTATTTGCTGAATTCTGCTCAAGACGGTTGTGATCTTGATACGGCCGAAGGCCGTGCGCGCTTATTGGTGAACGGCAAACCGCTGTGGAATGCCTTGCCGGACGGTGTATTAAAGCGTCAGATGATGGGCGAATTTGCAGTGTTGTCAAAGCTCGCGTTGGCCGAGTTGTCTGACTTATGGATTAAGGACGTCACAAAGCCGCCAATGCGCGACGGTGCTGCCAAAGCCGTTCCGCGCCGGCCGCGTTTGGCACGACACGGCGCGACAAATCTACTCGACCGAGCGTTATGGCTCTTAATTTATCAAGCAGAGGTCTGGGGCCAGTTGGATGCAGCCAGCCATGATCTTCTTGTTGAACAAGCAGCGCCGTATGGTGAATTGTTTGCCGAGATCGAACGCGAACTGATGGAACAAGGCTCGCAAGCCCCTGCGGCAATTTTGACAGCTTTGAGACGTCTGCCCACAACGCCGGCCGGTCAGTCGACGCTCGAGCGTATTGCCGCGCTTCATGCACCCGATACGGCAATTGACTTGCGCAATGAATTGCACGTTGTCATCGAACGTTTGAGGCTTGATGCGGTTGAAGAGGAATTGAAGCTGATGTTTGAGTCAGGTGATCTTTCGCCTGACGCGCAACAGCGTGGCGCAGAGTTGATGCGCCTTCGCGCCTCATTGAAAGCGGGGCTTGCAATGGCCGCAAGCAGTATCAAATAGTACTTTGACGGATGGAGAGGCACTCGACGATAATAGAAAGCTGACGCGGCAAAAGGAACTGCAGCACCTCCGGTCTCGGCTACCCTTTGAACAAGGGTCACTCTTTGGCCAACCTTCCCCGCAAGGACTGCACGCGACCTTGGCTTTCAAACAAACAACAAGCCGGCCCGCTAACGATGATTGCATGGCGCGTGTTTCATACCGTACCACCTGCATTTACCTGGTAATGGCCTGACACATTCGGCGCGCTTTCAATTGCGCTTTTGTCACAGCCAAAGCTTGGCATTCAATAAGTTCATATTCAAGGATTTGCATGACTGCAAAGAAAAGCACCTCGTCAAAGGCCCAAGCCCCTGTGGAGTTGGCCAAGCCAGCGGCGAACAATGCCAACACAGGTGCGGCAACCAAGCCAAGCGTCAAAACAGCCAAGTCGAACTCAAAAGTGAGTGCAAAGCCGGCTGTTGTGCCTGTGAAGGCGATAACGCCCAGTCGACTGGGCAAATCGGCTAAAACAGAGGAAAAGTCAAAAACCGGTGCCAAAGCCAAAGCAGCTGAAATAGCCGAGGAAGATTTTTCCGATATTGAAGCCGAGCTTGAAGGCGAGCCAGAAGTTGAGTCTGGTGAGACAGCCGAAGTGACTGAGGAGGGTGAGGTTAAAGCAAAAGCAAAACCCCTCCGGATGAAAGTTTCGCGCGCCAAAGAACGCGCGCTGATGCGTGAATTCGGACTTGAGGAAACCGCGCTGACCGAGGAAGAAGCCGCCAAGCGCCGCCAAGAGCTGAAAACGCTCATCAAGATGGGCAAGACGCGCGGCTTTTTGACGCACCAGGAAATCAATGACCACTTGCCGGAAAAGCTGGTCGATAACGAAATTCTCGAAGCAATCGTCTCCATGCTCAATGACATGGGGATCGCCGTTTATGAGCAGGCGCCCGATGCGGCAACGCTGCTGATTGCCGGTGGCGGAACGACGACGGCAACCGAAGAAGAAGCTGAAGAGGCTGCCGAGGCGGCGCTGTCAACAGTCGATTCGGAATTTGGACGTACCACCGACCCGGTTCGCATGTATATGCGGGAAATGGGTACTGTCGAGCTGCTGACGCGCGAAGGCGAAATTGAAATTGCCAAGCGCATCGAAGGCGGGCTGCAGGCGATGATGCTGGCTATTAGCGCGTCCCCCACGACGATTGCTGAAATTTTGTCGATGGCAGACAAAATTGCTTCGTCGGAAATGAAAATTTCCGAGGTGGTCGACGGGTTTGTCTCGGAAGATGAAGCCGACGACTACGTGGCCGAAGAAGACGTCGACTTTTTTGATGAAGAGGACGACGATGACGGCCAGGGCGGCAGCAAAGCGCTGACCAAAAAGCTCGAAGAGCTGAAAATTGCTGCTTTGAGCAAATTTGATAATTTGCGCAGCAATTTCGACAAGATGCGCAAGGCATTCGAACGTGATGGGTATCAATCCCCTGCCTACACCCGGGCGCAGCAAGCCATCAGCGTTGAGCTGATGACGATCCGCTTTACTGTCAAAACAATTGAAAAATTGTGCGGCATCTTGCGTTCGCAGGTTGATGACGTGCGCCGCTATGAACGCGAGCTGCGCAAAATATTGGTTGATAAATGCGGCATGCCCCAAGACTATTTCATCAAGCAGTTTCCACCCAATGTGTTGAACTTGAAGTGGGCCGAAAAGGAAGTGGCTGCTGGCAAACCGTACAGCACGATATTGGCGCGCAACCTGCCTCCGGTGCAAGAACTTCAAAAAAAGCTCTCGGACCAACAAGCCCGCGCAGTGGTGCCTCTTGAAGATTTAAAAGGTATCAACAAGCGCATGAACGAGGGCGAAAAAGCGTCTCGCGATGCCAAAAAGGAAATGATCGAGGCCAATTTGCGCTTGGTTATTTCAATTGCAAAAAAATATACCAACCGCGGCCTGCAGTTTCTTGACTTGATTCAGGAAGGCAATATCGGCTTGATGAAAGCCGTCGATAAATTCGAGTACCGTCGCGGTTATAAATTTTCGACTTATGCCACGTGGTGGATACGCCAGGCCATCACCCGGTCGATTGCAGATCAGGCACGCACCATTCGCATCCCGGTCCACATGATTGAAACCATCAACAAAATGAACCGGCTGAGCCGACAGCACTTGCAG